>CAYFYS010000114.1:0-6486 GCA_964347365.1 uncultured Rhodospirillaceae bacterium
GACTCCCCGGCCAGGACCCGGTCGAGCTTGTGCAACGTCAGGTTGATCCGGTGGGCGGTCACCCTGCCCTGCGGGTAGTTGTAGGGGCGGAGGCGCTCCGAACGGTCACCGGAACCGACCTGCGAGCGCCTTGCGGCTGCGCGTTCGGCGTCACGGGCCGCGCGTTCGGCCTGGTACAACCGCGCGCGCAGCACCTTCATAGCCTTGGCGCGATTCTTGTGCTGGGACTTCTCGTCTTGCTGGGAGACCACGATCCCGCTCGGGACATGGGTGATCCGCACCGCGCTGTCGGTCGTGTTGACCGACTGCCCGCCGGGCCCGGAAGAGCGGAAGACGTCGATCCGCAGATCGCGCTCATCGATCTGGATGTCGACGTCCTCCGGTTCGGGCAGCACGGCCACCGTCGCCGCGGAGGTGTGGATCCGCCCGCTGGACTCGGTCTCGGGGACCCGCTGGACGCGATGGACGCCCGATTCGAACTTCAGCCGCGCGAAGACGCCGTTGCCCGAAATCTCCGCAATGGCTTCCTTGAAGCCGCCGATCCCGGTCCCGGTCGCCTGAATCAGCTCCATGCGCCAATCGTGCAATTCGGCGTAGCGTTGATACATGCGGTACAGGTCGGCGGCGAACAGCGCGGCCTCCTCGCCGCCGGTGCCCGCCCGGATCTCGAGGATGGCGTTGCCGTCATCGGCGGCATCCTTCGGCAGGAGAAGCAGCCTCAGGGTCCGCTCGTGCGCGCCGATGGCGCGTCTGAGTGCGGGCAGTTCCTCCTGTGCGAGTTCGCGCATGTCCGAATCGGTGGTCTCGCCGGCGATGATCTCCTCCAGCCCGCGCGCTTCCTGCCGCGCGGTCTGGAGCGCCCTGATGGCATCGACCACGGGGCTGAGCTCGGCATATTCCTTCGATACCCGGACGAACGCCTGGCTGTCGCCGACCTCCGGGCTGGCGAGCATGGCGGCCAGCTCCTCATGGCGCGCGAGCAGCAATGCGAGCTTCTCGTCCATGTCTAGCGGCCCGTGTCAGGTCGACGGTCGGTCGGCTCGATCATGCGAACCGCGCCAGATGGCCGGCCAGCGCCGACAGCAGCACCGCGGTCTGTTCGCCGCTGTCCAGATCGCGCAGCGTGGCGATGCCGCCGGCCAGCTCGTCCTCGCCTAGGATGACCGCGGCCCGGGCGTTGAGCCGGTCCGCGCGCGCCATGCGGCGCCTGAGGTTGCCGCGATAGCCGAGCTCGACCACGAAGCCCGCACCGCGCAGGCTCTGGGCGAGCGCAAGCGCTGCGGCCTCGGCCGCGGCACCGACCGGGACTAGCGCGATCGGCCGCGGCGGCGCATCGGGCGTGCCGCTCAGCATCGAAAGCCTCTCGATGCCGCCCGCCCAGCCGATGCCCGGCGTCTGCGGTCCGCCCATCATCCCCACCAACCCGTCATAGCGTCCGCCGGCGATGACCGCGCCCTGAGCGCCCAACGCCTCGGTGGTGAACTCGAAGGCGGTATGGCAATAGTAATCGAGCCCGCGGACCAGCCGGCGGTTGACCTGATGCGCGATGCCGATCCCGGACAGCCCGTCGCGTACCGCGGCGAAGAAGTCCGTCGACTCCGCATCCAGGCTGTCGGCGAGCGATGGCGCGCCGGCGATGATCTCGCGGTCGCCCTCATCCTTGGAATCGAGGATCCGCAGAGGGTTGCGGTCCAGCCGTGCGAGGCTGTCCTGTGACAGTGCGCTGCGACGGGCCTGCAGATAGTCGAGAAGGACCGAGCGATAGGCGGCCCGGCTCGCACTGTTGCCAAGCGTGTTGATCTCCAACGTGGTCCGGGTGCGGACGCCGAGCGCTTCGAGCACCGCCGCGCCGAGCGCGATCACCTCGATGTCGGCGATCGGTTCGGCCACGCCCAGCAGTTCGATATCGATCTGGTGGAACTGGCGCAGCCTGCCCTTCTGCGGCCGTTCGTAACGGAACATCGGCCCGGTGCAGAAGTATTTCAGCGGCAGGTGCTGCGACAGGCCGTTCGAGATCAGCGCCCGCGCGATGCCGGCGGTGGCCTCGGGGCGCAAGGTGATCTCTTCGCCGCCGCGGTCGGTGAAGGTGTACATCTCCTTGGTCACGATGTCTGAGGTTTCCCCCAGGGTACGCTTGAAGACCTCGGAGAACTCGAAGATCGGCGTTGCGATCTCGTGATAGCCGTAGCGTCCGGCGATCTCGCGCGCGGCATCGACGACCCGACGGAACCCGCGCGCCTGGTCGGGCAGCAGGTCGCGCGTCCCCCGCACCGGCTGGAGTTTTGCCATCTCAGGTCGCGCGCCGGCCGGGTGCAGCGGCAGGGCGCCGCGACCCGGCACAGCGGTTGTCAAGATCGGTTCCTGCCGTCATCGACGGGTTATAACGCGATTCGCCGCAGTGCAGAAACGCTGACGGGCGCGGGCTTTACTGGCCGGGCAGCCGCAACAGGCTGTCGGCATCGAGCGCGATGCCGCGCCTGACGGCACCCCGGGGACCAAGCCTGGGGATCGCCTGGCCATCGACCAGGATGTCAAGGCCGCCGGCGTTGCCGGTCGTCAGGGAAAGCCCCGGCTGTGCGGGTACCTCGTAGCTTTGGCCTTGGCGCAACACGCCGGTATAGACCGGCGGCGCGCCGTCGGCGGCGATCTCCAGCCAGCTGTCGGTGGTGGCCCGCAACACGATGCGGGCGGCGGTCGCCGGGGGCGTGGCCTGCCCGGCGGCGGCGGCGGCGGCCTCCGGCGCCGTCGGGATCGCGGTGATCTCCGCGGGCGCGGGCGCGTCTTCCTCCACAGCGGCGAGGACGGCGCCCAGTATTGCCTGTGGCCGAGGTTCGGGCACCGGCGGCACGGTGTCCTCGGCCGGTTGTCCGCCCTGCGCGATCGCCGCGTCCTCGGCGGGCGCATCCACGCCCGCGGGCCCGTTTTCGTTGGCAACCGCTTGCTCGCTGCTGTCGGCGGGCGCCGGTGGCACGGTGTCCTCGGCCGGCTGTCCGTCCTGCGCGATCACGGCGTCGCCGGCCGGCGCATCGACGTCGGCCGGCGCGTCCTCGGCGGGACGCGCGAGCTCCGCGTCGCCATTGGCGGCTTCCGGTGCCTCGGCGACGGTCTCCAACGCCCCGGAAACGGCATCCGGCGTCTCGGCGACGGCTTCAGGTGTCACCGAGACAGCTTCAGGTGTCTCGGCGATGGCTTCGCCCGCATCGGTCGCGACCGGGGCGGCGGGCTCTTCGGTCGGTGGCAAAAATTCGTCGGGCAGAACCGCAACGCGCTCGACCGGCTCGCCGCCGTCCCCGCCCGCGGCGTAGTACCACGCGCCGTAGGCTCCCACGGCAAGCAAGGCGGCCAGTACGAGGATCGGGCGGGTGGGAAGCCGGCCCTCTTCGACCGGTGAGGGCACGCGCAGGTTCGTCCCGCCACCGCCGGCGCCACTCGCGGTCTTGTAGCGGTTGACGATCTCGCGGCCGTCGAGTCCCAGATGCTGGCAATAGGAACGCAGAAAACCGGACACGTAGGTCAGACCGGGCAGGGCGTCCAGCCGGCCCTCTTCGATCGCCTGCAGATAGGCGTAGCGGATGCGCAAATCGCCTGCGACATCGATCAGGTCGCGCCCGAGCGCCAGCCGCGCCTCGCGCAGGCTGGCACCGATTTCGTTCGCATCGAAGGCGCCCGTCGACGTCGCTGTCCCCGGCACTTCCGGTCTACCCGACCCGTCGTCCATGCCGAACTCTCGCGTCTGGTTCGCTAGCGTGCACGGTATCTATTACCCCGACCTCCCGGGCCGACGGCGTACGCCCCCGGGCGGTCTGGTCGGCGCGGCGCGCGCTTGCCTCCGGCCGCCCTGCCGGTCCAATGGACACCCCCTTCCAGTATCAGCATCAGCTGGCGTCGATCAAATCAATTGTGATTCCCGGTGCCCGGACGCCCGTCCGGGGCAGGCACGCAATCAGAGATCCTCCAGCACGATGCCGTGATCACGTGAGAAACTCCGCAACCGTTCGCGGATGCTGCGGTCGGGCAGGTCCAGCAGGGTCGTCATGAAGTCACGGAGAATTCCGGCATCCAGACTCAGGATCATTTGCTTGACCGGCCCGATCGTTCCGACCGGCGCGGAAATGTTGCGAAACCCGATCCCGATCACGGCCATTGCCTCGATCGGGCGTCCGGCCATCTCGCCGCACAGCGAGACCGCGACGCCATGGGATTCGCAGCGCGCGACCAGTTCGCGCAGCAGCGACAGCGGGCCGGGCGACAGGACGTCGTAGCGCTCGCTGACCCGGGGGTTTCCGCGGTCGCAGGCGAACAGGAACTGGAAGAGGTCGTTGCTGCCGACCGAAACGAAATCGACCCGCGGCAGCAGCGCCTCGAGCTGCCACATCAGGCTCGGCACCTCGATCATCGCCCCGAGGCGGACGGGATCGGGCAGCGGTGCGCCCCGCGCGGCGGCACGGCGCAGTTCAAGATCCAGGATCGCGCGCGCGGATTCGAGCTCAGCCACCTCGGCGATCATCGGGAACATGATGCTCAAACCGCGGGCGCGGGTTGCTGCGATCAGCGCGCGGAGCTGCTGGCGCAGCATGTGCGGCCGGTCCAGCGCCACCCGGATCGACCGCCACCCCATCGCCGGGTTCTGATCCGCGGAGTCCCGGAAATAGGGCAGCTGCTTGTCGCCGCCGATGTCGAGCGTGCGGAAAGTCACCGGCAAGCCGTTGGCGGCGTCCAGCACGCGCCGGTAGAGATCGGTCTGCGCCTCGACGCTGGGAAACTCCGAATGGACCATGAACGGGATCTCGGTCCGATAGAGCCCGATGCCCTCCGCCCCGCTGTCCGGCAGGGCCTGGAGGTCCATCAACAGCCCGGCGTTCATGTTCAGGCCGATCCGCACGCCATCGCGGGTGCGTGCCGGGGTATCGCGCATCGCGGCATATTCGGCCAACCGCCGCTGGCGGATCGACAGGTGATCGGCCGCCATCTGCAGAATGTCCTCGCCGGGCCGCACATAGACCTGGGCGTGATCGCCGTCGACGATGACGGGGTCCATCTGGTCGATCCGGGTCAGCAGGCCCTTGATGCGGCCGACCACCGGGATGCCGAGCGCGCGCGCAACGATCGCCACATGTGAGGTGGCGGAGCCCTCTTCGAGGATCAGCGCCTTCAGCCGTCGCGGCTCGTAGTCGAGCAGTTCCGCAGGGCCGATATTGTGGGCGACCAGGACCACTGCCTCCGGCTGCGTCTGCGTATCGGCAATGCGCACCTCGCCGGTCAGATGGTGGAGCAGCCGATAGGCGAGGTCCTCCAGGTCGGCCATGCGCTCGCTGATATACGGATCAATGATCTGGTGCATGCGCGCCCTGGTGTCGTCGAGCACTTTCTGGACCGCGGCCTCGGCGGTCAGACCGCTGTCGATCGCCTCGCCGATGCGCCGCAGCCAGCCGCGATCCTCTGCGAACTTGCGATAGCTCGTCAGGATGTCGCGGTGTTCGCCGGTCCGATCCAGCCCGCTCAGCGCCAGCATGTCGTCGAGCTCGCTGTGCATGGAGGCCATCGCCTGGGCCAGCCGGCCGTGCTCCAGCTCGGGCTCGTCGGCGAACATCCGGGGGATGCTGACCGGCGGGGTGTGCAGCACCGCCTCGCCCATCGCCAATCCCGCGCTGATCCTGAGGCCTTCGAGTCGGACCGACAGGACCGCGTTGCCCTGGCTGGGGGTGGTCTCGGCGGGGCTGATCAGCGCGCCGCCGGCAATCAGCTCGGCGACCACCACGCCGATTACCTCCAGCGCCTCGACTTCCTCGTCGGCATAGTGGCGCCGCGCCCGATTCTGAACGACCAGGACGCCGCGGACCCGTCCGCCGCGCAGGATCGGCACGCCGAGCAAGGAATGGTAGATATCCTCGCCGGTTTCCGGCCGGTAGCTGAACTGCGGGTGCGACTGGGCGTCGGGCAGGTTGAGCGGGCGGGCCTGCGCGGCGACGGTACCAACGAGCCCCTCGCCGACCCGCAGCCGGGTGCGATGCACTGCATCGGGGTTGAGACCCGTTGTGGCAAACAGCTCCAGCAATTCGCCGGCGCGCATCACATAGACAGAGCAGACCTCGGCCACCATTTCGGCGGCGACGATCTCGACGATCTCCCCGAGCCGTTCCTCGGCCGAGCCGGCGCCCGCCATGACGGTGCGCAACCGGCGGAGCGCCCGGCTGTGACCGCTGATTCCCGCTTGCGTCATCGCCGTCACGTCTTGACCGCCGCCCGCGCCTGGATCGCCTCCAGCGCCTGTTCGACCATCTCGGCGACGATCTCGCCGGTCGGCTGCTCACGCGCCACCATCCCGACGCTCTGCCCGGCCATGAGGGAGCCGAACACGACATCGCCGTCGATCACCGCGCGCCGCAAAGCGCCCGCCCAGAAATGTTCAATTTCGAGCTGCGCCTCCTCCTGGGCCATTTCGCCCGCCCGGTAGCGCGCGATGACCTGGCGCTGGGTGTCCATGAA
>CAYFYS010000115.1:0-6478 GCA_964347365.1 uncultured Rhodospirillaceae bacterium
AGAGATCGCCAATACTGGTCTTTTCAGGCAGAAGGATGCGCAGCGTGTTCCAGTAGGTGTAGAGGTCGATCACCGGATTGTCCCTCGCTGGCTGGTCGGTCGGAGAAAACCACAGAACCGCTGACGGGAGAACCGCGCAGCGCTGTTCCCGGCGCGTCCGGCGCTGTAGAATGCGCCGGCAAGACGGCCACAACGGATCGAGGCACGATGTCTGACAGCGCCCAACTGGCGGATCCCGCCACCGAGCACGCCTATGTCGAGGCCGAGGTGAACTATATCATCGATGACGGCCGTCCGCCCGTCCAGTACATCGACTGGCCGGAGGAGGCCCACAAGGCGCACCCGGCGCGCCATGAAGCGCGCAAGGTGCGGATCAACAACGGCCGCCTGTCCGGCGAGGACTTCACGCTGCCGACGCACGGCTTTGCGTTCGTTGCCCACGAAACCGGCGTGCGGGACTTCTACGACGAAGACGAGGTCCTTGCGGTCTACTATCCGGAAACCGAACGGCTGATCCAACAGCACAGCGGCGCCAGGCGCGTGGTGGTATTCGATCACACGCTGCGGACCGCGGACTCCTCACGGCACGCTGAGCGCTGGCGCCGCCGGACGGTCCATTCCGTTCACAACGACTATACCGAACGCTCCGCGCCGCAGCGCGTGCGCGACTTCCTGCCGCCCGACGAAGCCGAGGCGGCGCTGCGGGGCCGCTACGGCATCGTCCAGACATGGCGGTCTGTCGCGCCCAGGATCGAATCGGAGCCCCTGGCGCTCTGCGATGGGCGGTCGATCCCGGAGATCGGCTTCATCCGCAACGAACGCCGCTACCGCGACCGGACCGGGGAGACCTACCATATCGCCTACAGCCCGGAGCACCGGTTCTACTATTTCCCCTACATGACCCGGAACGAGGCGCTGGTCTTCAAGGTGTTCGACACCGACCCCTCGGCCGGCGTGCGCTTTACTGCACACACCGCGTTCAACGATCCCACAAGCCCGCCGGATCCGAAGCTGCGCGAGAGCATCGAGATGCGGGCGCTGGCCTTGTACTGAGGCGTCAGGGCAAGGCCGCTTCTCGCCGCACCGCCCGTGAGCGCGTGGGTGTTCGGTTACGGCTCGCTGGTGTGGCGTCCGGATTTCCCATTCCTGGAGCAGGCGCCGGCGGCGATCGACGGGTTCGTGCGCAGGTTCTGGCAAGGCTCGACCGACCACCGCGGCGTGCCGGGCAGTCCCGGGCGCGTGGTGACCCTGGTGCGCGAGGCCGGAGCGCGTTGCTGGGGCATGGCCTACCGCATCGAGGATGGGGTGCGCGAACGTGTGCTCGGCACGCTGGCGCACCGCGAAAAAGGCGGCTACGAGCGGATCGTGCTCGACGTTGCCTTTGCAGAGGCCGACCGCCGCCGTGCCCGGGGCTTCGTCTATTGGGCGGGCGCGGACAATCTCAACTATCTCGGTCCTGCACCCCTTGAGGAGATCGCCGCCCAGATCGTACGCAGCCATGGACCGAGCGGACCCAATGTCGAATACGTGCTCCGTCTTGCCGAGGCGCTGCGCGCGATGGGCGTGGTCGACGCGCATGTCTTTGCCGTCGAACGCCTCGTCATCGGCGCCGCCGCGCCGTAGGATCGGGATCGGGATCGGGATCGGGAAACTCGCGGAGGCTCGTCATGGCGACAGCAACCTTCGGTGCGGGCTGCTTCTGGGGCGTGGAGGAGGCGTTCCGACAGGTCGAAGGCGTCACCGGCACGTCGGTCGGCTACATGGGCGGCACGAGGGAACATCCGAGCTACGAACAGGTCTGCACCGGCCAGACCGGCCATGCCGAGGTGGTCCAGGTCGATTACGCCCCCGAACGGGTGAGCTACGATGCGCTGCTCGCGGTGTTCTGGCAGGTCCACGACCCGACCCAGGTCAACCGCCAGGGGCCGGATTTCGGCACCCAGTACCGCACCGTGATCTTCACCCGCGGCGAGGACCAGGACGCGGCGGCCAAGGCGTCCCTGGCCGCCGAACAGGCGAGAGGCCGCCACCGCGGCGACATCGCCACCCAGATCGTCCCAGCCTCGTCCTACTGGATCGCCGAGGACTACCACCAGCAATATTTCGCCAAGCGCGGCCGTGGCCGCCGCTTCGGGCTGTTTTAGGCCGGGGTGGTCGTTCCGGGCAGGCCAAACGGGCGCGGCGCGGCCGGCGATGCCCTAATGCATCGCCGCACCGCCGTCCACGACCAGGGTCTGACCGGTGACGAAGTCGCTGTCGGGCGAACACAGGTAGAGCATCGCGCCCAGCAGATCTTCGGGCATCTCTTCGCGTTTGATCGCGCGGTTTGCCAGGTTGACCGCCCGGTTGGCCGTGAACTGGTCGCTGGCGGCGACCGCCTCGCTCATCGTCAGGCCGGGTGCGAGGCAGTTCACGCAGATCCCGTGATCGCCGAGCTCGCGGGCGAGCGCGCGGGTCAGCGCGATGACCGCACCCTTGGAGCTGACGTAATGCAGCATCCTGGGCGTGCCCTTGAACACCGTGCCCGAGGAGACGTTGACGATCTTGCCATAGCCGGCCGCGCGCATGTGCGGCACCACCGCCTTGGCAAAGGAGAAGGTGCCGCGGGTGTTGACCCGCATCACCGAATCCCATTCGGCCTCGTCGATGTCGAGAAACGAGCCGTGGTCGAAATCGACCACGCGGGCGGCGTTGTTGACCAGGATGTCGATCCGCCCGAAGGTTTCCATCGTTGCGGCGACCGCAGCGGCGATCTGGCCGGTATCGGTGACGTCGCACGCAAGGCCCAGCGCCCGCCCGCCGGCATCGGCGACCGCCCGCGCCGTGGCGGCGGTGTCGCGCACATCGGCAACAGCGACCGCCGCCCCTTCGCCGGCGAGCGCGCCCGCATAGGATGCGCCCAGGCCGCGCCCCGCGCCGGTTACGATCGCAACCCGTCCGTCCAGCCGGCCCATCGCGCCGCCTCCCCGCAAGACCCCTCGCCCAAGAGAATAGCCGGGTGCGCCGAGGCTTCTCAATGACTACGGCCGGGCGATATCCTGACCCGAGGGGATGCACGATCCGATGGAGGTCCAGATGGCGGGCAGCCTGAGCGCGGCCGAAGTGGTTCATTTCCGCAACCAGGGGTACCTCTACCCCAAGCGCGCGATCCCGGCCGGGGAGGCCGAGGCGTATCGCCGCCTGCTCGACCACTACGAAAGCGTGCTGGGGACCGAGCCCCAGACCTACCTGAAGATCAAGGCCCATGTGGCCGCGCCCTGGATCGTCGATCTGGCGCGCAACGGAGCGATCCTGGACGCCGTGGAGTCGCTGCTCGGTCCGGACGTCCTGCTGTTCGGCACTTCGCTGTTCGCCAAGAAGGGCAACGATCCGCGCTTCGTTTCCTGGCACCAGGATTCGGCCTATTACGGGCTCGACCCGCACGAGGAGGTGACGGTCTGGGTGGCCCTGACCCCCTCGACGCGCGAGAACGGCTGCATGCGGGTGATGCCGGGCTCCAACAACGGCCCCGATCTGGTCCATGAGGAGACCTACGATCCGGAAAACCTGCTGGCCCGCGGCCAGTCGATCCACGGGCTGGACGACGACAGGGCGGTCTATATGGAGCTCCAGGCCGGCGAGTTCTCGATGCACCACGAACGGACCGCGCACGGCTCGCTCGCCAACCTGTCCGATCAGCCCCGCGTCGGCATCGCCTATTTCTACATGCCCGCTCACGTGCGTTCGACCATCGGCCGGCGGAGCGCGCTCCTGGTTCGCGGCGCCGACCGCCACGGCCACTGGGACCGGGACCCGCTGCCCAAAGAAGATCTCGACCCCGCCTGCATGGCGTTCCTGAAGGGCATGTGGGCGCGCTACCAGTCACGCGACGTCGCCCAGGCTGCGGCCGGCAAGGATGTCGCGACGTCTTGAGCAAGGCGGCCCCGGCGTCGTGCGCGGCGCACCCCTCCGGCCGGCCCTAACGAGCGGAGCGCGATGATGGCACAGGTCAGGACCGCCGGTCCCGCGCCGGGCTATGCCCGGAACCCCGGCCACCGGATCATCCTGGAGCCCAGCCCCAGGCGGGTCCGGGTGGTGTTCAACGGCGAGACCGTCGCGGATTCTACGCACATGAAGTTGATGCACGAAACTGGTCACGTGCCGGTCTACTACTTTCCTCTGGACGACGTGCGGATGGACCTGATGACCCGGACCGGCCACACCACGCATTGTCCCTACAAGGGTGATGCGTCCTATTGGTCGCTGCGCGCGGGCGGGCGATCCGGGAACAATGTCATGTGGAGTTACGAGACCCCGTTCGACGAACACCCCGGGATGGCAGGTCACGGCGCGTTCTACTGGGACAGGCTCGACCACTGGTACGAGGAGGACGAGGAAGTTTTTGTGCACGCGCGCGACCCCTACAAGCGCATCGATGCGATCGCATCCACCCGTGCGGTGCGCATCACGCTGGGCGGTCGGACGGTGGCCGAGAGCACGCGCGCGCATTTCCTGTTCGAGACCGGCCTGCCGGTCCGCTACTACCTGCCGCGCGAGGATGTCCGGATGGACCTGCTGCGGCCCGGTGGCCGCCGCACGCGCTGCCCGTACAAGGGCGAGGCCGTCCATTGGTCGGCCGAGATCGACGGCAGGACGTTTGCGGACATCGTCTGGTCCTATCCCGAGCCGATTCCCGAATGCGGGAAGATCAGGGGCCTGATGTGTTTCTACGGCGAGAACGTGGATGCGCTCAGCGTCGGAGGAATCGACGTCCAGACGCCGGTGACGCCGTGGTCACGGAAATAGCGGCCGGAGCGGCGGCCGAGCCGACGAACGGACCCGGCGTCTGAGCCGTCGCCCGCCTTTCTAGGCGAGCGGGGCGGACTGCGCGGCCATCTGACAGCGGCGCAGAAGCCTGCGTTCACCGGAGGGGAAATCGGTGCGGGCATGGGCCGAGCACAGATTGTCCCAGATCAGGAGGTCACCGGGCGTCCAGGCGTGCTCGTAGACGAGTTCCTCGCGCTCGGCGATGTCGAACATCTCCGCCAGCAGCGCATCGCTTTCGTCCTCGGGCAGGCCGTCGATGCGCATCGTCATCAGCCGGTCGACATAGAGCGCCTTGCGGCCGCTGGCCGGATGGGTGATCGCCACCGGGTGGGAGCAGCTTTCGACGGTGGTGGCGTGCATGCCCTTGCCTTTGCGGCTGTTGTAGACGACGTAGTCGTAGACGTGGTGGGCGGTGCGCCCGGCGATCCGCGACTTGATGCGCCCGGGCAGGGCGTCATAGGCCTTGTAGAGGTTGGCGAACCTGGTGTTGCCCCCGACACTGGGGATCTCGATGGCGTAGAGCATGGTGCCCCGGTTGGGCCGCGCCTTGAAGATGGTGTCGTGGTGGAAATACATCTCGCCGTCGGGCAGCGAGCCGATCGGCTTGCCGTCGACCCGCACGTTGGAGATCAGCATCATCGCCGGGTGAACCTGCGCGGCGTCTTCCGGCCGTTCTGCGGCCGGGCGCGGGCGCAGCCCGACTTCGCCGAAGCACCGGGCGAAGCGAAGCTGGTCCTTCTGCGAGAGTTCATGCGCGCGAACCAGAAGAACAATGTGCTCCGTCCACGCCGCGCGCAGCGCCGCGGCGGTCTCGGCGTCAATCGGGGCCTGGATGTCCAGCCCGATGATCTCCGCGCCCAGGGCGTCGGACAGCGGTCTGGTCTCGAACAGCGCCATGGTGGTCCCCCGGCGGATCGACCGGAGCCGTCATGATGGCCACACCGCTCGGATGGCGCAAGGACGGGGGCTTGCGGCGGCGCTAGTGGATTGATTCCAGCGTTTGGAACCCACGATTTCTGGCGGCGGTGATGTGGTCAGAGTTGGCGGTCCAGGTGAAGGGCCTTGCCTCAGTGCCGTTATGTTGGTCTATGAAGCGGCGGATTGCGTTCTGGAGCTGGGGGACGGGTTGGTCGAAAGTTATTGGCGCATCCTCATCGCCAGCATCGTCTCGCAACGCTCGGTCACAAGCGGAGTCTCCCGCTACAGGAGCGCGTTGGCAGAGCGGAAGATCCTTTCAAACCCGGACAAGACCGGATACGTGCTGAGGGTGCCGGACTCCGATGCCACCTTCGTCTCCGGGCAAGTGGTCGAGCTCGACAAGCACAACGTGTTTCGGGCCGCCCCGGAGAAGGGGGGCGCCGTTCGCATGAGCATTAACTCCGAACGCATCGCCGCCGAACTCGCCGAGCTGGGCCATCGCACGAATCCGTTCACCGCGCCCGAGCGGCAGGTACGTTGCGCGTTGCGGTGCCCGTCCGGTCTCAGAGCGCGATCCGCCAGCCCGTCAGCAGGCCGAACTCCGGCTTGCCGGCCACGTGCCCCGGGTTGTGCGAAGCATAGATCTGGGGTGCGGATCTCGCCGCCGATCACCCCCGTCCGGCGCCAGCGCGCCGCCAAGTCGATCTGCCGCCCCGAAGGCGCGAGCCCGGCCGAGACCGCCTCACGCAAGACG
>CAYFYS010000116.1:0-6475 GCA_964347365.1 uncultured Rhodospirillaceae bacterium
GACCCCGATCTGGGGCCAGGGCGGCGGATGGACCCATGTCCGCGGTACCGACTCGCTGGGGCGCGACTACCTGACCCGCATTCTTTACGGCGCCCGGATCTCGCTGATCGTCGGGTTCGGGGCCGCGATCATCTCCGGCGTCGTCGGCGCGACGCTGGGCATTCTCGGCGGCTATTTCGGCGGCCGCGTCGATGCCGTGATCATGTACCTCATCAACGTCAAGCTCGCCCTGCCGGGGATCCTGATCGCGCTCTCCCTGGTCTCGGTGTTCGGCGGTTCGCTGATCGCTCTGATCGCGATCCTCGGCTTCCTGTTCTGGGACCGTTTTGCGGTCGTCACCCGCAGCGTCACCCAGCAGGTCAGGGCGCAGGATTTCGTCGCCGCCGCCGAGGCGGTCGGCGCATCACGGGCGCGGATCATCGCCGGCGAGGTGCTGCCCAACGTCACCAGCCAGATCATCGTCGTGGCCAGCCTCGAGATGGCGATCGCCATTCTGGTCGAGGCGGTTCTGTCCTTCCTCGGCCTGGGCATCCAGCCGCCGACCCCGTCATGGGGACTGCTGGTCGCCGAAGGGCGAAGCTTCATGTTCTTCAAGCCTTATCTGATCACTCTGCCGGGGCTTGCGATCTTCTTCCTGGTGATCGCGATCAATCTGATGGGCGATGGCGTGCGCGACATCACCGCGCCCGAGGGGCGCGATTGATGGCGGCCGCCGCGCCGGTCCTTGAGGTCTGCGGGCTCGGCGTCGACATCGACCTGCCGTCGGGGATGCTGCGCGCGGTCCGGGACGTTGATTTCGCGGTCGCCCGCGGCGAAACGCTGGCCATCGTCGGAGAGTCCGGGAGTGGCAAGACGATGACCGCGCTTGCCGTAATGCGCCTGCTGCCACGCCGCGCGCGCCTGCGTGCGCGGGCCGTCCGGCTCGACGGGGCAGAGCTCGGCGCGATCCCCGACCGCGCCTTCGCCGACATCCGCGGCAGCCGGATGAGCATGATCTTTCAGGATCCGATGACCTCGTTGAACCCGGTCTATACGATCGGCGACCAGCTCGAGGAGATCCATCTGCGGCATCTCGGCGGCGGCCGCGCGCGGGCGCGTGAGCGCGCCGTCTACCTGCTGGATCGGGTCGGGGTCACCAATGCCGGGGCGCGGCTTGCCCAGTTCCCCCACCAGCTTTCCGGCGGGCTGCGGCAGCGGATGATGATCGCGATGGCGCTGATGTGCGAACCGGCGCTGCTGATCGCCGACGAGCCGACGACGGCGCTTGACGTGACTGTCCAGGCGCAGATCCTGCGCCTGCTCGCCGAGCTGCAGGCCGAGCTCGACATGGCGCTGGTCCTGATCAGCCACGATCTGGGCGTCGTCGCCCGGACCGCCGATCGGGTCGCGGTCATGTATGCCGGACGCATCGTCGAGACCGGATCGCGCGCCCAGGTCTTCGTTGCGCCGACCCATCCCTACACGCGCGGCCTCTTGGCGTGCATCCCGCACCCGGGGAAGACCGAGCGCGGCGCCGCGCTCGGCGCCATTCCGGGGATCGTCCCCTCGCTGATCGGCGAGACGCAGGGCTGCATGTTCCGCAACCGCTGTCCGCTCGCCGAGGAACGCTGCCGGAGCGCGGGCGAGGCGGAAAGGACCCTCCCCGACGGCCACGTCTATCGCTGCATCCACCCCGCGGCGCGGCTGCGCGCGGGCGGCGCGGTGCAGTGACCGCGCCCGGCCCGGACGCGATCCCGGCGATCGAGCTCATCGGCGTAAGCCGGTCGTTCCGGATCGGCCGGGGCCTGGCGCGGTCACCGCGCCTGCTCCGGGCGGTGGACGAGGTCTCCCTCGCCGTCCGCCGGGGCGAGGTGCTGGCGGTGGTCGGCGAGTCGGGCTGCGGCAAGACGACGCTCGCCCGGATGATGCTGGGCCTCCTGCCACCCTCGGGCGGCATCATCCGCTTCGCCGGCCAGCCGATCGCCGGGATCGATCGCCAGCGCATCGCGCGGCGGGTCCAGCCGGTGTTCCAGGATCCCTACTCCTCGCTCAACCCGCGCAAGACGTTGGCACAGATCATCGGCTTGCCGCTCGCCGTCCACCGGATCGGTAGCCCGGCCGAGCGCCGGGAGCGGGTAGAGGAGATGATGGCGCTGGTCGGGCTGCCGCCGCATCTGGTCCACGCCTATCCCAACCAGCTCTCGGGCGGGCAGCGCCAGAGGGTCGCAATCGCCCGCGCGCTGGCGATCGCGCCTGCGATCGTCGTTTATGACGAGCCCACCTCCGCGCTCGACGTCTCGGTCCAGGCGCAGATTCTCAACCTGCTCCAGACGCTGAGACGCGCGCTCGATCTCACTTACGTGTTCATCAGCCATGATCTGGCCGTGGTCGAACACATCGCCGATCGGGTGGCGGTGATGTATCTCGGCCGGCTGGTCGAGCTGGGCGCGACCGGCCAGGTCTTCGACCGCCCGCGCCACCCCTATACCGAGACGCTGCTGCGATCGATCCTGACGCCGGACCCCACGCGCGGCCTCCCCGAGACGGGCGCGGACGGCGCGTTCCCCGACCCGCTGGATCCGCCGCCGGGCTGCCGCTTTCATCCGCGCTGCCCCAGGGTGCTGGCGGCATGCCGCACGCTCTCCCCCAAGGCGGTCCGGGACCCGGCCGGGCTGGTCGAATGTCACCTCCACAACGGTTAGGATGGAGCGATGAACGAAGGGCCGTCCCGCCTGGTTGCGCGTCTGCGGGCGCTCGACAGCTGCGCCGTCTCCGATGCGCTCAGCCTGCCGGCTGCGGTGAGCGGAATCGCCGCGCTGTCGGCCGGCGTGCGGATCGCCGGACGGGCGGTGACCGTCAAGCTCGGTGATCGGCGGCCGGAGGGAGCGCCGGTCCGCCATCTGTGCACCGCCGCCGTCGAGGCGGCGCGCCCCGGCGAGGTGCTGGTGATCGAGCAGCGCACCGGGATCGACGCCGCCGGCTGGGGCGGGGTGCTGTCCAATGCCGCTCGGGCGGCCGGTATCGCGGGGGTAATCGTCGACGGGCCGGCGCGCGACATCGACGAAGCGGCCGCGCTCGGCTTCCCGGTCTATGCCCGCTCCGCCACCGCGCGCACCGCGCGCGGGCGCATCCACGAACAGGGCACCAACCTCGCCGTCGCGCTCGGCGAGACGATCGTCCGCCCGGGCGATCTGGTGATGGCCGATCGCAGCGCCGTCGTCGTGGTCCCGCAAGCGCGCGCCGGGGAGGTGCTGGCGGCCGCCGAGGCGATCACCGCCCGGGAGAAACGGATGACCGATGCCGTCCGCCGGGGCGAACGTGTGAGCCACGTCATGGGAGCGTCCTATGAGAGGATGCTCGAACAGGGGGGCGAGGCGTGATGGCCGAGATCGTGCTCGGAGTCTGGACCACCCACGGGCCGACGCTGAACACCGAGCCCGACCAGTGGGTCGGCCGGCTGCCGGCCGACATGGCGCGCAGTCACTGGTTCAGGGGCGAAGAGCTGGGCTTCGAGGAGCTCATCGCCCGCCGCGCCGGCGAGGGCATTGCGGCCAAGTTCACCGACGCCGAGCGCCGGCGCCGCCATGCGGCCTGTCAGGCGGGAATCGCAGCGCTTGCCGATCGATGGGAGGAGGTGGCTCCGGACGCCTGCGTGATCCTCGGCAACGACCAGCGCGAGCTGTTCCTGGAGACCGTCCAGCCGACCTTCACCGTTTATCGCGGCGAGACGTTCTTCAACGGGCCGACGACCGAGGCACAGCGCGCGATGCTGGCGCCGGGGATCGAAGAGGCGGAATGGGGGTATCGCCCCGCGGCGCACACCGTCTATCCGGGGCTGCCCGGGCTGGCCGACATCGTCTTCGATTGCGCAGTCGCGGAAGGATTCGATCTCGCCTCGATGACCGCTTGGCCGGACCACCCCGGCCACCATCACAGCGGGACCCCGCACGCCTTCAGCTTTGTCCTTCGCCGCATCATGCGCGACCGGGCGGTGCCGACCCTGCCGGTGATCGCCAACACCTTCTATCCCCCGAACCAGCCGACGGCACGGCGCTGCTTCGATTTTGGTGCGATGATCGGCCGCGCGATCGCGCGCTGGCCAACCGATGCCCGGGTGGCGGTGGTAGGTTCCGGCGGGATGTCGCATTTCTGTATTGACGAGGCGTTGGACCGCCGCTTCCTCGCCGCGTTGTCCGATCACGACGGTGAGGTGCTGTGCGGCATCGAGCAGGATCTGCTGCAATCAGGCTCCTCGGAGCTCCGCAACTGGATCGCCGCCGCCGGGGTCCTGTTCGGGACCAGGCTGTCGGGCGATCTGATCGACTACGTGCCGTGCTACCGCTCCGAGGCGGGAACCGGCACCGCCAACGCCTTCGTCTGCTGGGGCTGAGGCCGCCGTGCCGCCGCGACGGCGGCCCGGCCGGTCTGGGGTAGGCGGCCGTTGCGACACCCTGCCCGCAACGGCGGGACGCAGGCCGCAGCGCATCAGTGGAAGTCGCGCGAGGTCACGGGCAGAAGGGGCGATCTGTCGTCCCGGATGCAGGCGTGCCCGGCGGTGAGCCGGCCCAACAGCAGCGTCAGGTCGTGGAGACGCCTGGCGATCACGTGGATGACGGGGCCTTCGCGCGCGATTTTGCCGGCGACGGCAAGCAGCCGGGCGCCGAGCAGGTCACGGCGGAAGCGTTCGAACACCGACTGCCAGACGATGATGTTGGCGATGCCGGTCTCGTCTTCGAGAGTGAGAAAGATCACGCCCCTGGCCGTGGCTGGACGTTGACGCACCAGCACCAGGCCGCACAGATGCGCCGGCCGGCCGTGTTCGAGGTCCGGCAACCGGTCATTGGCGATCATGCCGCGGCGGGCGAGTTCGATGCGCAGCAGCGCAAGCGGGTGCGCCCTGAGCGACAGCTTGAGGCTGGTGTAATCCTCGACCACCTCCTCGCCGAGGCTCATGGCGGGCAGGTGTGCAGCCGGCTCCCGCCCCGCGATCGAGACGCCGTGCTGCGCTTCGGCGGCGGCGAACAGCGGCGGCGGCGGTTCGCCGAACCCCTTGACCGCCCACAGGGCCTGGCGCCGGTCGAGGCCGAGCGAGCCGAAGGCATCGGCCCGCGCGAGCTTGTCGAGCGTCGCCACCGACAGCCCGGCGCGGCGCCAAAGACTGCGGGCGTCGGTATAGCCCGCACCGCGCGCGGCGCCCAGACGGGTGGCATCGTCCTCGCTCAATCCCCTGATCTGGCGCAACCCCAACCTGAGCGCCACGCCGCCCGCGCTGTCTGCGGCCGGCTCGAGGCTGCACTCCCAGGCGCCGAGATTGACGTCGGGCGGGCGTACCGCCACGCCGTGGGCGCGCGCATCGCCCACGATCTGCGCCGGCGCGTAGAAGCCCATGGGCTGGCTGTTGAGCAGTGCTGCGGCGAACGCCGCCGGGTAATGGCGCTTGACCCAGGCCGAGGTGTAGACCAGCAGCGAGAAGCTTGCCGCATGGCTTTCGGGAAAGCCGTAATCGCCGAACCCCTCGATCTGCCTGAAGCACCGTTCGGCGAAGTCGGGTTCGTAGCCGTGCGCCACCATGCCCGCGACCAGCTTCTCGCGGAATTCGTGGACCCGTCCGGTCCTGCGAAAACTCGCCATGGCGCGACACAACCGATCGGCCTCGGTGGGCGTGAAGCCGGCGGCGACCACGGCGATGCGCATGGCCTGTTCCTGGAACAGAGGCACCCCGAGGGTCTTGCCGAGCACCCGTTCGAGCGCGGGCGAGGGGAAGCTGACCGGCTCCTCGCCGCGGCGGCGGCGCAGATACGGATGCACCATGTCACCCTGGATCGGCCCGGGGCGCACGATCGAGACCTCGATCACCAGATCGTAGAACGAGCGCGGCCTGAGCCGGGGCAGCATCGACATCTGAGCGCGGCTCTCGACCTGGAACACGCCAACGGTGTCCGCATCGCACAGCATGTCGTAGACCGCCGGATCCTCGGCCGGCACAGTGGCCAGGGTGAGCGAGCGGCCGTGGTGGCGCGCGATCAGATCGAACGCCTTGCGCATGCAGGTCAGCGTGCCGAGCCCCAGCACGTCGACCTTGAGCATGCCGAGCGCATCGATGTCGTCCTTGTCCCATTCGATGACCGTGCGATCCTGCATCGCCGCGTTGCCGACCGGCACGGTCTCCGACAGCGGCTCGCGGGTGATCACGAAGCCGCCGACATGCTGCGACAAGTGGCGCGGGAATCCGATCAGCTCGCCGACCAGATCGAGCGTCAGCCGGAGCCGGCGGTCCGCCGGATCGAGGCCGAGCTCGCGTACCCGGTCCTTGCCCGACTCCGCTCCGCCCCAGCTGCGCAGGTTCCCAGCGAGTGCGCCGGTCACATCGGCCGAGAGGCCGAGCGCCTTGCCGACCTCGCGAACCGCACTCCGTGCGCGATAACAGATCACGGTCGCGGTCAGCCCGGCGCGCTCGCGACCGTATTTGCGATAGATGTACTGGATCACCTCCTCA
>CAYFYS010000117.1:0-6444 GCA_964347365.1 uncultured Rhodospirillaceae bacterium
GATCGCCGGCGTACCCGAAAAGCCGTCCTCTGTCGCGAATACGAGCCGGCGACTGTAAAAGACGCAAACCTCGGTCACCGTCGGCAGCCGGCGGATGGTATCGCCGTTCACGTTGCCCGCGATGTGGGCGATACCCTTATCCCAGAGGATGGTTTGAACGTACTCCCAGCCGGTTCTGACGAGGAGGGGGTGCGTGGTGGCCCAGCCGATCTCCGTATTCCAGAACCAGAGGGTGGCGGCGGGATGTGCGCGTTTGTCCCAGGCGGCGGCATGGGGCTTATACCAGTCTTCGAGACCTGCAGGGTCCCGGGGGTCGCCGGGAAAGCCGCCGACACCATAGGCCCCGTCCGAGATGATCAGATCGGGAGAACTCCAGCTCCCGTAGGCGTCCTCGGCTCGGCCGCGGAAAAGAGAGGCGGCGCCTTCGACGCCGGGCGCGGCCTCGGTTTCACGCCGGGACCTTGGATCGTTGTCTGTCGGATCTGGGCTTTCCGTGGTCGGGTTCTGCAGGATGGAGCCCGTGCGCGGCAGCACGGCCGAGCATAGTCCGGAATCTGCGTGAAAGCCATGGGACTTCGGAACGAATCGTCGGTCGGAGGACAGGCGTCGGTTGGTCAGCGGATCTGGCCCGGCAGCCAGGTTGCGAGATCGTCGAAGAAGATCAGCACCGCCAGCACGATCAGCTTGATGACGATGAACGGCGCGGCCGCGCGCACGACCTCGCCCAGGGTGACGTTGAACGGCGCCACCCCCTTCATGACGTAGAGCAGCAGCCCGAACGGCGGGGTGAGCAGGCTGATCTCCATGACGATCAGCATCAGGACCATCAGGTAGATCAGATCGATCCCCTGGGCCTGGGCGAGCGGCACGAAGAACGGCAGCGTGAGCAGCACCATCGAGACCTGGTCCATGAAGGCGCCCATGAACAGCAGCACGAGCATCATCAGCACCATGGCGGTCAGCGGAGTCATCTGAAAGGCGATGACCGCCCGCAGCAGCCCCTGGGTCGCCCCGGAGCTCTCCAGCGCCTGGGTGAACACCAACGATCCCGCGATGATGAAAAGGATCAGGGTGTTGATCTTGGCGGTCTCCATCAGCGCCCGCCACACCTCGCGCCAGGTGAAGTCCGCACCCTCGATCCCGGTGATCCGGACGACCGAGCTGAACATGCGGAAGCCGTAGCACAGCACGAAGGCGGCGATGCATCCCAGCGCGGCGGCCTCGGTCGGTGCGGCGAGCTTCAGGAAGATGCTGCCCACCACGACGACGAAGATCATGAACAGCGGCGTGATATAGACCGTAAACGGCAGCCAGCGGTTCAGCGCCCGCTTGGCCGGACCGTCATAGACCCCTCGATAGCGGCACACGCCGCGCCAATGGATCTCCAAGGCGATCGGCTCATCGAGATGGCTGAGGTCCAGCGCGTAGCCCGGCGCGAGCGCGGGCTCGATCATGCTGCGGCCGATCACGTAGGTGAAGAACAGCGTGGCCATGATCAGGCCGGGCACGATCCCGGCGATCAGCAGCTTGGCGATCGACTGGTCGGCGAGGCTGGCCAGCAGCACCGCCAGCGCCGAGGGCGGGATCAGCACCGCGATCCCGCCGACCGCCATGATCGGCCCCATCGCGAAGGTCGGTGCGTAGCCGCGCCGGACCATGTCGGGCAGCAGCACCGAGCCGAGGATCGCGGTGTTGGCGATCGAGGAGCCCGACAGCGAGGAGAAGATCGTCCCGCCGGCGATCGAGACCACCGTCAGGCGGCCCGGCACGCGCGCGATCAGCCGGTCGATCGCGCCGATCGCCTTGAAGGCGACGCCGGTATGCAGCAGGATCTCGCCCATCAGCAGGAACAGCGCGATCGGGGTGAGGACGAACTTGGTGACCGCGGCCTGGAACTCCTTGGGCATCTCCTCCAGCCCCAGGTTGCCGCCGATGAACAGATAGGTGCCCAGGATGTTGGTGGCGAAGAAGGCAAACGCCACCGGCATGCCGAGGAACATCGCCACGCATACCGTGCCCAGGAGCAGGATGAGGGCGTAGAACCATGCCACGGCTCTGACCCCCGGCTGGGCGGCCGCAGCGCCGTCCGCCGCGGCCGGGGCCGCGCGGCGGGCGCGCAGCATGAACTCGATCGTCAGCATGGCGAAGGCGACCGCAAAGGCGGCCAGCAGGTACCAGTTGGCGATCACCAGGAGCTTGTCCGGCAGATACCCCTCGACATAGTGCAGGATCGTCGCCTCGATGCCGTAATAGCACAGCGCAGCGCACAGCACCGCTCCGGCGATATCGATGGCCTGCTCCAGCCGGGCGGCGACCGGCGCCGGCAGGACGCTCAACAGCACATCGACGCGGACATGCGCGCCAAGCTGCAACACCCAGGGCGCGCCGAGGAAGATCCCGAAGTAGAGCGCGTACTCCACCCCTTCGTAGAGCCAGGGCATGTTGCCCCATTTCAGGCTGCGGATCAGCAGATCGAGCGGGATCAGCACGGCCATCAGCGCGATGGAAAGCGCCACCAGCCCGGCCAGGAACGCGTTCAGGCGGTGGAACCCGGCTTCGAACCGATCCAGGAGCACGTTCATGGAGGCTTCCGATCAAGCCCCGGCGGATGCGCCGCCACGGCCGCGCCGGCGGGACGGGCGCACCGACCCCGCCGGCAGTGCCGACCGCCGCCCTATTGCCGCGTGAACAGCTTGCGCAGCTTCGGGCCGTGCTCCGGGCTCTTCTCGTAGACCTCCGCCCAGGCGGCATCGGCGGCGGTCCGGTACCATTTCTCGCGGTCCGCGCCGTGGAAGACGATCGGCTCCAGCCCGTTCTCCTTCAGCCACTCCTTGCGCGGCGCCAGCGCCTTGATGCGTTCGGCCTCCTCGGCCTCATGGGCCAGCGCGACCTCCATGAAGACCTCTTTCTGCGCCGCGGTCAGGCCCTTCCACTTGTCGAGGTTCATCAGGCTCCAGATGCCGGCGTTGTAGAAGCCGTGATCGACCCAGTATTTGGTCACCTTGGTCCAGGCGTTGGGCCAGCCGAGCGCTGGCCCGCCATAGCCCACCACCGTGCCGTTTTCCATATAGGTGTAGACCTGGGCGATGTTGGAGCGCTGCACCGTGGCGCCGAGCGCCTTGAAGAACGGCGTATAGACCGGGGCGACGCGCAGATGCAGCCCCGTCAGGTCCGGCTTGGTGATCTTCTTGCCCAGCCACAGGAAGAACGGCCCGTTATCCATCACCATGCCGATGAAGCGGACGTTCTTGGCCGCCAGCAGCGTCGCGTAGTAGTCCATGGCGCCGTTTTTGCGGTTCTCGGCCAGGGAGAAGTCGCTCAACCGCACCGCCGGCGCCTCGGGCAGGATGTTGCCGAAATAGGCCTCCGGGCAGCCGACATAGTCGTTGATGCCGCGCGCCATGCGCCGGGTCATGGTGAACGGGCTGCCGATCGCTGGCGCGCCGCCGACCACCCTGATCTGGATGACACCCTCGCCCTGGGCGTTCAAATTCTTGACGAACTTCTCAAAGCCCACCGAGACCACGCTGCCGATGGGAAAACAGCTTGCCCCTTTCAGCGTGACTTCCTTCGCGCCGGCCGTCGCCGCGCCGAGCCCGAGCGCCGCCAGCCCCGCCAGCGCGCCCGAAATCGATTTCCGTGCCCTCATCGGTCGTGATCCTCCCCTGGGTTCTTCGACGATCGCCTTTGTTTTCACAAGGTTCCGTGTTTTCACAAGGTTCCGCACGCGCCCACTATAGCGGTTCGGCTGTCGTGCTCAACAGCGCTTTTCCCTGCCGCGGCCTCAGCCCGGCCGGCCCAGAGAGCCCCGCCTGAGCTTGTCGAGATAGTAGGAATCGAAGCTCTGGGTCGGGTATTTCGCAACCTGCCCGGCGGCGGGGATGCCGGCGATGTCGGCGTCATAGTTCGGGTTGTGGAAAAACGCGATCGCGATGCGGTCCGCAGAAGGGGCGCCCCCCGGCGGGACGCCGACGCGGTGCAGGGTCGACACCCAGCGGTCGTTCGTCCAGCGCGCCATCGCATCGCCGATATTGCAGATGAAGGCGCCCTCGGGCCGGACGATTTCCGTCCATGCGCCGCCGCGCGGCTTGACCTCCAGCCCGCCGGGCAGGTTGTCGCCGCGCAGGATGGTCAGCGTGCCGTAATCGGTGTGCGCGCCGGCGCGCAGTTGCCCCGCACCCGGCGCAACCGCGCCCGGATAACGGATCAGACGGAGGCTCGATGTGTGGCGGTCGATCTTGTCCTCGAAAAAGTCCTCCGGCAGGTCGAGCGCGAGCGCAAAGGCGTGCATGAGCGCGCGCGCCAGCGGCTCCATCGCCGCAAAATAGGCGCTCATCGCCGCCCGCAGCCCCGGCTGTGCCGCCGGCCAGCGGTTGGGCGCAAAGAACATCCGCGCGCGTGCGCAGGTGAAATAGGGCATCTGGGGGACCTCCGGCGGGCCCATGGCGAAGCTCTCCTGCAGATCGGGCGGGGTCTCGATGCCCAGCGAGTAGGCGAGCGCGCGCTCCTCGGGCCGGTACCAGCCGCGGCTCGCCCTGCTGTCGGGACGGGCGACCGCCTGCTTGTCCGCCGCCGGCAGGGCGAAGAAGCGCACCGCCTCCGCGCGCAGCGCCGCGATCGCGTCTTCCCCGACGCCGTGGCCGGCGATGGCGAAGAACCCGGTCCCAGTGCAGGCCGCATCGATCGTCCGGGCGACCGCCCGGCGATCACGCGCATCGCCCTTCAGGAAGGGCGCGAAGTCGATCCTCGGCACGGCGTGAGTGCTCATCGTCCCTCTCCCTTCGCCGGCGGCAACGCGGCGAGTGTACAGCCCCGCCGGACTGGTTTACCAATCCGGGCGCTGCAACGGGACGGGGGGAGACACAGATGGCCCATGCCGATGCACACGGCGCACGGCTCTATTACGAGGACACCGGCGCGGGGCGGGCGGTGGTCTTCGTCCACGAGTTCGCCGGCGACTGCCGGAGCTGGGAGCCGCAGATCCGTTACTTCTCCAGGCGTTATCGCTGCGTGGCCTTCAACGCGCGCGGCTATCCGCCCTCGGAGGTGCCGGACGACGGGGCGCTCTACTCCCAGGACATCGCCGCCGATGACATCGCTGCGGTGATGAAGGCCGCTGGTGTCGCGCGTGCGCATGTCGTCGGCCTGTCGATGGGCGGCTTCGCTGCGCTGCATTTCGGGCTGCGCTACCCTGCGCTCGCCGATTCGATCGTCGTGGCCTCGTGCGGCTACGGCGCCAGGCCGGAGCAGAGCGCGCAATACGCCGCCGAATCGGAGACGCTCGCCGAAGCGTATGAGCGCCGGGGCGCGGCCGCGCTCGCCGAGGACTACGCCTCGGGCGCCTACCGGCTGCAGTTCAAGGACAAGGACCCGCGCGGCTGGCTGGAGTTCAAGGAACAGCTCGCCCAGCATTCCGAAACCGGCGCCGCCAGGACCATGCGCGGGGTGCAGAAACGCCGCCCCTCGCTGTGGCATCTCCAGGACGGGCTGAAGGCGATGTCGGTGCCCGCGCTGATCATCGCCGGCGACGAGGACGACTGGTGCCTGGAGCCGGGCATTTTCCTCAAGCGGACCATCCCCGGCGCCGCGCTGTGGGTGGTGCCCAAGACCGGCCACACCGTCAACCTCGAAGAGCCGGCGCTGTTCAACCAGGCGCTCGCCGATTTCTTCGCCGCCGTGGAATCCGGACGCTGGACCGCCCGGCGGTCCGAACCGGGCGCCTCGGCGCTGCTGTCGGGCCTGACCGCTGCGCCCGCCGATCCCGAGGCGGGCTGAACGAACGGGCTCCGTCGGTCCGCGCGCCCGGCTCAGGCCGCGACGTAGCGCGCGCGCGTAACGCCGGCCAGATCCATCCCCTCGATTCGGATCAGCTTGGTGTCGTCCTCGCGCCGCGGCGAATGGAGGTCGCCCTCGTTGTAGAGATGGGCCGTGCCGGGCAACAGGGTGTAGACCCTGGCCGGTTCGACGAGGCCGGGCGCGTCGTCCTGCGGTTCGGCGAGCTTGCGCCAGTCGGTCATCTCGGTGCGGCCCTCAGCCTGGCCGTAGATCGCCCAGGTCGTGGCGTGGTCGTGCGGGGCGCTGCCCCGGGCGCCGGTATAGACATGGGCCAGGATGCAGAAGCCGAACTCCGGGTCGCGATAGATGACCTTGCGCTCGGTGCGGTTTTCCGGGCCGAACTGGCGGGCGAGGAAGTCGCTGTCGGCGAGCGCCTTCTCCACGCAGCGGCGCACCTTCTCGCGGCCCGGCGGCCCCTGGTCCTCGGCGATCGCGGCGTGACACTCTGCGGCGAGATCTTCCAGCGTGTAGCTCATCGACGCCTCTCCTTCTGCCGGTTCGCGCAACGGCGCGATTATCGCCCTGTCCGGCCGGACGGTCCAGACGTGCACAGAGCGCCGATGCGTCCAGGCCGAAGTCAAAAAAAATTTTCTCATCATGAAAAAACCT
>CAYFYS010000118.1:0-6431 GCA_964347365.1 uncultured Rhodospirillaceae bacterium
CGGCCGGCCTGTGGCCGACATTGCCGCCGTCGAACCCGCGCCCCGTGTTGTAGGGGCCTTCTTCCTCGTCGATCGCGTAGAAGGTGTGGTTCATCGACACATCGAAGCGG
Organism: uncultured Rhodospirillaceae bacterium; assembly: GCA_964347365.1. GTDB lineage: Bacteria > Pseudomonadota > Alphaproteobacteria > MPNO01 > MPNO01 > CAYFYS01. The sequence goes on from CAYFYS010000118.1 coordinate 111, forward strand.
ACGTCGTCGAAGACGAAGAACTCGAGCTCGGGACCGAACATCGCGGTGTCGCCGATGCCGGTCTGCCTGAGATACGCCTGGGCCAGTCTGGCCGTGGAGCGCGGATCGCGCGAATAGGGCTGACCGGTGGTCGGCTCAAGCACGTCACAGAACAGGATGAGCGAAGTCTGGGCCGAAAACGGATCGAGCACCGCCGTCGCCGGGTCGGGCATCAGGCACATGTCCGATTCCGAGATGTCCTTCCAGCCGGCGATCGAGGAGCCGTCGAACATGATGCCCGATGCGATCATGTCTTCATCGATGCTGCGCACGGCCTGGGCGGTGTGCTGCCACTTGCCGCGCGGATCGGTGAAGCGGAAATCGACGTATTTCACGTCGTGTTCCTCGATCAATTTAAGGACATGGGAAGCATCGGACATGGCTGAATTCCTCACGCAGTGACGCCGGGGTTATGATGATTATGGGGCGGGTGATTACAGCGCTTCCGCGCCGGTCTCGCCGGTACGGATGCGGACCGCCTCCTCGACGCTGAAGACGAAGATCTTGCCGTCTCCGATCCTGTCGGTCCGGGCCGCCTGCTGGATCGCTTCGACCGCGCGTTCGACCATGTTGTCCTCCAGCACGATCTCGATCTTCACCTTGGGCAGAAAGTCGACGACGTATTCGGCACCGCGATAGAGTTCGGTATGGCCTTTCTGGCGGCCGAACCCCTTCGCCTCGGTGACGGTCAAGCCTTTGACGCCGACCTCGTGCAGCGCTTCCTTCACCTCGTCGAGCTTGAACGGCTTGATGATGGCTTCGATCTTTTTCATAGGCATCGATTCTGTCGGGCGGGCGATCGAAGACCCGGTCGGGCGGTGCGCGCCGCCCACCGGACAGTCTTCCATCTTCCGGTATGAGAACGGCGCTATACGCGCACCCGGGCCGGGATGCAAGATTGAAATTGACCGGACCGGAGGCGCGGCTCAAAGCAGCGGTACGTCCCGCAGGCCGACCTCCTCATCGCCGGTTCCGGACACGGCGGTGAACATCGACCGGGCGAGCCTTGCCCGATCCCCGGGGCGGAGCCCGTCGGTCACCTCGCCGACGATGCCGTGCATCGAGGCCTGGACATCGCGCGTGCTCTGCCGCAGCCCGGTGAAGGCGCGCCGCACCGAGGCCGGATCGTAAGGCACCGCGTCGATCGCCCTGGTGACACGGGCACGGGCGCGGGTCAGGGCATCGATCCGCCGGGCGATCTCGGCCCCGCCGTCGTCGAAGGCATCGACCATGCGCCGGCGAGCCTCCTCGGGCAGCTGGTCGACGAACCCGGCCAGGCTGTACTCCACCTTGCCGGGCGCGCGCGGCAGGCGGTCGCCGCCGCCGATCCACAGACCCGCCAGCGCGCCGATCAGGAACAGGTTCAGGGCGATCGACAGGCTCAGCGTAGCGCCGTTCCGCGCAAATCCCGCAATCGATGCCATGTCAGAATTCCTCCATCAGGTAGCCGACGACCGTCGTTGGGGCTTCACCCACGATCAGCGCGGCCTCGATCGAGACGAGGTTCCCCGGATCGGGCTCCGGAACGGGCGCCAGGGCGATACCCGCCAGGATCCCCGCAGCGGCGGCGGCGGTCCACGACAGCCCGCGCGCTAGAAGCGCCAGCCACGGCCATGGACGCCGATATCCGACCCGGCGTGGCCGTTCCGGCAACGGCTGCAATGCGGCGACCGACCGCCTCAAATGCGCCGATGCGAGCGGCGGGGCGGGCAGGCGGGCCAGAACGGCATCCAGATGCTGCGCCGCGGCGAGGATCTGTCGCGCCTGTCGCGATTCGGCGAGCACGTCACGGGCTGGCCGGCGTTCCGCCTCGGGCCAGCGCGCGATGTCGCCGCCATAGGCCTCGGCGAGCACGCCGAAGCGTGCAAGCCTCATCGATCCGGTCGAGTCACAGGTTTCGCGGTCTCTCATGATCAGGTTTCCAGGAGATCGTCGACATCCGCCGCCAGTGCCTTGCGCATCGCACGGCGGCCGCGTGCGAGCAGGGATTCGAGAGCTTCCTCGCCCACATCGAGCGCCTGGCCGGCCTCGCGCCCGGTCATGCCGTGATAGTGCACCAGAACCAGGGCGGCCCGCTGGCGTTCCGGCAAGGCCGCCAGTGCCCGGCGCACCGCGCGGGTGATGGCGATCGATCCTTCGAGCGGCGCAAGGGCGGTGTCCGCGACGGTCTCCGCCTCCTCGACGCCTTGCGGCGCGCGCGTCCGGGCGCGGTGGCGGTCGATGCACAGGTTGGTCGCCACGCGGAACAGCCAGGCGCGCAGGCCAGGTCCGCCCGGCTGCCAGCGCGGGGCCTTGGAAAGCAGGCGCGCAAACGTCTCCTGGACGACATCCTCGGCATCGGCGCGACTGCCGAGCTGTCGCCAGGCCAGGCCGAGGACGCTGTCGAGGTGGCGCGCCGTCAGCGCGTCCATTGCGCCGGCCTCGCCGCGCGCGAGCGCGCGCACGAGGGCGTCCTCGTCCGCCCCCGTGCCGGCTGCGCTCACCTCTGCGCGCAGCGCGCGCATCACAGGTCGGGTCAGCGGCGCGGCCCGTGCCTGCCGCCGCGGCGATGCCCGTGGCGCCAGGGCACTTCCTCGGCCGCCATCGCGCCGTCGCCGTTGGCGTCATAGCGCGAGACCCAGCGCGCTGCCGGAGCGGCGAGCTCCTCGGCGGTTATCTCGCGGTTGCCGTCGGTGTCCAGCATGTCGAACAACGTCGTCGTGCCCAGGCGATGAATCAACCGGCCGCGGCGGCGGAACTCCTCGACCGACAGCGCGCCGTTGCCGTCGAGATCGACCGCGCCCAGCATGCGCTTCTGTTCCCCCTTGACCTCGTCCATGGAGACGGTCCCGTTGCCGTCGGTGTCGTGTATGCGTACGAAATGCCCACCCCAGCCGCCGGCCCCGGCCTGGGCGAAGGTGGCCCCGGCGGCGAGCAGCGTAACGGCGGCCACACAGGCGACGCCGATGGTCTTTGCAGTCTGCATGTCGGATCTCCGATGCTTGCCAATCTTCGGTCCCTACACGCGCAGCGGCGCCGCAAACCGTCGCGGCCGGTCGATGGACACCGTGATTGCGGATCCCTATAGAATCCGGCAGCCGATCCCCCGCGGCGTTGCGCCCGGTCCGGCGGCTTGAGACGGAGGCTGTCTGAACGAGATCACGAGGCATGTGGCGGGCATGACGGGTCGACTGGACGGCAAAACGGCCCTGGTGACGGGCGGTGCCGGAGGAATCGGATCGGCGACCGCGCGGCTGTTCGGGGCCGAGGGCGCGCGGGTTGCGATTCTCGACAACGATCCGGACGGGCTGGCCCGCGCGCGGGAGGCCATCGGCGGGGACGTGCTGACGCTGGCCGCCGACATCGCGGTCGAGGCGGAAGCGGCACGCGCGGTTGCGGCGGCGGTATCCGGACTGGACGGGCTGTCGATCCTGGTCAACAACGCCGGCGTGCGGGTGTATGGCGAGCTCGCCGAGGCCGATGCCGAGTCCTGGCGGCGCATCGTGGATGTCAACCTGATGGGCACTGCGCATTGCACCAGGGCCGCGTTGCCGGCGCTGCGGGCGGCGGGGCGCTCAGCGATCGTCAACGTCTCCTCGGCGCACGCGGTGGTGCCGCGCCGTGGCATGGGCCAGTACGATGCGACCAAGGCTGCCATCGTCTCGATGACCCGCACGCTCGCCTGGGAGGAGGCGGCCTCCGGCATCCGGGTGAACGCGGTCTGCCCCGGCGGAGTGCTGACGCGCTACCACATCGCGCGCTACGCCACGCAGGGTGTGGAGGGCCAGGCTCTTGCGGACCTGCAGAAGGATGCCTCTCTGATGGGCCGCTGGGCCACGCTCGAGGAGATTGCCTATCCGATTCTCTGGCTCGCCTCCGAAGAGTCCTCGTTCATGACCGGCACGGCGATCATGGTCGATGGCGGCAAGCTCCATGCGTGAGATCTCGCGGCCCCCGGCTGGTTGGGTTCCAATCCTGCGACGACACCCCGCAGCGGCCCGACCCTCACCCCGTCCTCAACGCGTCGGGAAGCGGGAATCGCGCCAGGCCAGCGCTGCGCGCAGCCCGTCGCGACGGGCGATGTCGAGGAAGCCGCGCTTGTCCGGCGAGCCTTCCCCTTCGATGTGCAGGTCGATGTCGAGCGCCATTTCCAACGCTTCGCCCATGCCCATTAGATCCATGCTCCGGTTCACTGCGCGCTTGGTCTGGCGCACGAGGTTGGGGTCGATCACGGCGATGCCGCGCGCGACCGCCAGGGCGGTCTCCAACTCCGCGCCCGGCGTCACCAGACGATTGACCAGCCCCATCTCGTAGGCCCGCTGCGCCGAAATCCGGTCCGCGCCGGTGAGATAGAGCTCCTTGGCCAGCTTCGGGCCGGTGAGCCACGGCAACAGCATGACGACGATCCCGGCGCCGAATTTCAGCTCCGGTTCCCCGAATACCGCATCTTCGCCGGCGATGGTGATGTCGCACGCGCAAGCCAGCTCGAACCCGCTGGCGAGCGCCAACCCCCGCACGGCTGCGACCACCGGCTTGCTCAGATGCCAGAACTGCATCACCGCATCGAAGTCTTGTCTCAGAACGGGCTGCCAACCGGCGACGCCCCGCGGGGTGTTCTCGGTCTGCTCCTTCAGGTCGAAGCCCGACGAGAAGGCGTTGCCAGCGCCCGTCAGCACGACGGCGCGGACGCTCTCGTCGGCTTCGACCGCCCTGCACGCGTCCGTCATCTCTTCCAAGAGCGGCCGGTGCATCGCATTGGCGCGCTCCGGCCGGTTGAGCGTGATCACCGCCAGGTCGTCCTTGCGTTCGAAGATCAGATGCCGGTATGCCACGGGCGCGTCTCCTCTGGCTTGCGCGCCCCGCGACCGGGATGGACACGCCCGCGCCGGCGCCGCCGGTTCCACGGTGGGAGACTACAGCAGTGATCGAAGATCACGCAGGCTCGGGCGCCTTGGCGGTACGCCTGTTGCGGGCATGCCGCGCTTTTCCGGGTCGGCTCGCCCTCCACGACGGGGTCGAGGCTTTCGCCTATGCCGACCTGCCGGGCGAAGCGGACACGATCGCCGCCGGCTTGCGGGCGATCGGTCTGCGCCGGCACGAGCCGGTCGCCGTGACGGTCTCGAACCGGGCGCGCGATCTGATCGCTTTCCTTGCGGTGTGGCTCGCCGGCGGGGTCGTCACGCCGATCCATCGCGCAGCCGCCGAAAGGTCGGCCGCGCGGACGCTGGACCGGATCGGGGCGCGCGTGGTCGTCAACGGTAACCCCGAACTTGCCGCGCCGAGGTCGCTGCGCACCGCTTCCCCCGTCCAGCCGCTTGCCAGGTCGCTTCCGCCGCCGCGCCGCTCGCTCGAAGATGCCGGCCTGATTCTCTTTTCCTCCGGCACGACCGGAGAGCCCAAGGCCGTGGTGGTCGGACACCGGCGATTTTCGGCCAAGCTCGACCAGATCAACCGCATGCTCGGCTTCGAAGACGGCACGCAAAGCCTGCTGGTGCTGTCGCTGACCTTCGCCTTCGCCCAATGGGTGGCGCTGATCACCCTGCGGCAGGGCGGCACGGTGCACCTGCGGCAGCGTTTCGTCCCTGCGACCATCCTGGGCGACCTAGCCGAGGGCGGTATCGACCGGGCGCCGTTCGTGCCGACGATGCTGCGTGCGATGTTGGCCGAACTCGACGGGGTGCTTCATCCCTGGGCCGGACACATGATCTCGGGGGGCGAGGTGCTGTCCGCCCCCGTCGCGCGCCGGGTCCGCCGAGCCTGGCCGCAGGCACAGCTGTGGGATGTCTACGGGCTGGCGGAGTGCGGCACCAGCGACTTCTTCGTCCGGCCGCATGAATACGATGCCGCGGCGGGCAGCATCGGCCGACCGGGCGAGGGCACCCGGTACAGGATCACGGCCGACGGCGAGCTTGCTCTGCGCTCGCCCTACCACATGCTCGGCTATCTCGACGCGCCCGCCCTGACGGCGGCGGGCTACGATGCGGACGGGTACTTCCTAACCGGCGACCTGGTGCGCGAGCGCAGCGACGGGCGCGTGGCGCTGATCGGCCGGGCGAAGGAGCTCATTGTCCGCGGTGGCAACAAGATCTCGCCCCTGGAGGTGGAACGGCTCTATCTGGAGCATCCCGAGGTGGGCGACGCCCTGGCGACCGGTGTCGGCGACGACCGGCTCGGCGAAGCGATCCACCTGTTGATCGTCCCGCGCCCGGGTGCTGCGCCGGACCCCGGCGCGTTGCGCGCCTGGGCGCGCGGCCGGATCGCCGGCTACAAGCATCCCGACCTCATCCATCTCGGCGTCACCCT
>CAYFYS010000119.1:0-6404 GCA_964347365.1 uncultured Rhodospirillaceae bacterium
AGCGCATGCGTACCATCGCCGATGAATATCTGGCGCACGCCATGATCGGTGAGACGATCGAAATCGAGGGTCGCACGCTTCCTTTCCGCCCGGTGGCGGTGATGCTGGGCAAGGGGGTCAATAACGGCTGGGGCGGCTACCAGACCTGTTGGGCGCGGACCCTGCTTGCGGCCCTGGTCGGCGCGCTCGAGGTCCCCGGCGGCACGCTGGGGACGGCGGTCAAGCTCAACCGGCCCGCCGACAGCCGGCAGAAGACCGTACGTTCCAGCGCCGACGGAATCATGGACTACCCCTTCAACCCGACCAGCCGTGCGGCGTGGTCGGCCCAGCCGCACATCCGTAATGCTTACAGGACGCTGGTACCGCTGGCCGCCGATTCGGCGTGGTCGCCAGCGCTCGGCCCGGCCCATCTGCCATGGCTGTTCCAAAAGGAGCTGCCCGATCGCTGGCCGACGCAGACCAAGCCGGAGATGTGGATCAACTATCGCACCAACCCGGCGATCTCGTCGTGGAACGCGCCCGAGGTCGCCGAGCGGATCGCCGAGTTTCCGTTCACCGTCTCCTTCGCCTACACGCACGACGAAACCAATCACATGGCCGACGTGCTGCTGCCCGAGGCCACGGATCTGGAAAGCTTGCAGCTGATCCAGATCGGATCGACCAAGTTTACCGAACAGTTTTGGAAGCACCAGGGCTGGGCGATCCGCCAGCCGGTGGCCGATCCGGCCTTCGATACCATGGACATTTCCGACATCGCCACGGCGCTTGCCGCGCGCGTCGGGCTGTTGGAGGACTACAACGCTGCCATCAACCGGGGCGCGGCCGGCTGCCGGCTGGCCGACGAGGCGGCCGGCTACGACTACCGGCTCGATCCTGCACTCGCCCATCCGACGGAACGGATCTGGGATGCCGTCGCCCATGCCGCCAGCCACGCGCTGTCCGAGGGGGCGGAAGTCCACGACATCGGCTGGTTCAAGGACAACGGCTTCATGTTGCGGCCGTTCCCGCAACTCGGCTGGTATCTCTACCCCACGCTCAAGGATCTGGGCCTGCGCTTCGAGATGCCATACCAGGAGCGCCTGATGCGCCAGGGCGCCGAGCTCGCCCAACGTCTGCACGAGACGGGCGTGACCTGGTGGGATCGACAACTCCGGGAGTACGAGCCGCTGCCTGGGTACAAGCCCTTCCCGGAGGTGTGGATCAACTACGCCGCGGAAGTCGGCCGCGACCCCGAGGAGTTCCCGCTCTGGGCGCTGACCGCGCGGTCGATGCAGTACGCCTGGGGTGCCAATGTCGGCATCCCGTTGATCAACGAGGTGGCGGGCAACGTCGCCGGCCACAAGGGCGTGATCATCAACCGTCGTACCGCGCGCGCACTGGGGCTTGCAGACGGCGATCCGATCGTCGTGGAATCGGTGAGCGGTGCGACCCGGGGACGTGCGGTGTTGCGCGAAGGCATCCGGCCGGACACGATCCTGATGATTGGCCAGTTCGACCATTGGGCGACGCCGTTCGCCAAGGATTTGGGGCTGGCCAGCCTGAACTCGGTGACGGCGCTGTCGCTTTCGCTGACCGACGCGACGGGAAGCGGTGCCGACATCGCGCGCGTGCGCGTCAGGCGCGCGGACGGTGAGGGACCGAGGCCATGACCGACACGCGCTGGGGCATGGTCGTGGATCTGAACCGCTGCGTCGGCTGCCAGACCTGTACCATCGCCTGCAAGCACGCCAACGACACCCCGCCCGGAGTCCAGTGGCGCAGCGTGCTCGATGTCGAGCGCGGCAGCTATCCCGATGTCGGGCGTCTGTTCCTGGTCACCGGTTGTCAGCACTGCGCCGAACCGCCCTGCGTGCCGGTCTGTCCGACAGGCGCCACCCGCCAGCGCGCCGACGGGCTGGTGATGATGGACTATCGGACCTGCATCGGTTGCGGCTATTGCGCGGTCGCCTGCCCCTACCAGGCGCGCACGATCGTCCACGACCGGACCTGGTACTACGGTGGCGCGCCGACAGTCCAGGAACGCCAGACCGCCCACGACGAACGGATCGGCGTCGCCAACAAATGCACGTTCTGCGTCGAGCGCATAGATGAGGCGGCCGATCTCGGCCTGACACCGGGGATCGACCTCGAATACACGCCCGCCTGCGCGGCATCGTGCATCGCCCAGGCGATCCATTTCGGCGACTTCGCCGATCGGGCTAGCAACGTCAGCCGTCTCGCTGCGGAGAATGCGAATTTCCAGATGCACGCCGAACTCGGCACCGATCCGCAGATCCGCTACCTTTACGAAGTGTCCGGGTCTACGCCCGGCCGGGCGGCGGAGGCCGGGGATCTCGACGATGCCGCGCTGAGCGATCCCGGCAACCCGCTGGTCGGCCGTCGTCAGACCTTCTGGGACGCCCGTGCGGCGATGAATTTCACCTTGGGGGGGATGGCCTCCGGCCTGATGGTCGCCGCCTTCCTCGCTTGGCTTGCCGGGATCCTGGCCGATGCGCCGGCGCTCCTGGCCGCCTACGCCGTCGGTGCGGTGTTCATGGCCATCGGCCTGTTCTTCGTCTTCCTCGAGATCGGACGCAAGCTGCGCTTCCTCTACGTCCTGTTGCGGCCGCAGAGCTCCTGGATGACGCGCGAGACCTACGCGGTGGCGCTGATCTACCCGGCGCTCCTCCTCGACATGGCGATGCCCCATGCCATGCTGCACGGGCTGGTTGCGGCGGCGGCGGCGGCCTTTCTTTACTGCCAGGCGAAGATCCTCCACGACGGGAAGGGCATCCCGGCCTGGCGGGCGCCGCTGATCCCCGCCATGCTGGTCGCCACCGGTCTGCTGGAGGGGACGGGGCTTCTGGCCGCGTTTCTGGCGGTTACCGGGTTCGGCGTCGCACCGATCGGGCCGATTGTCGCGGCGATCATCGTCCTTGTTGCGCTCAACGCCGCCCTGTGGTGGCGCTACCGCAGGACCGCGGCCGCCCGGGGCATCGGGCCGCTCGCCCGCGCCGCCCTGGAGTCGGCGAATCCGTTGGTGCTCGGCGGGGGGCAGGTGGTGCCGGTCGCCCTGTGCCTTGCCGCGCTGGGTGCGGCCGGGCCGGCAACAGCGACTTGGCTTGCCGCAGCCTCCGGGATCGCGGTGGTTGCCGGCGGGGCGGTGTGGAAGTTCACCGTCATCACCAGGGCCTGCCACCAGCAGGGCTTCGCCGTCCCGTCAATGCCTCGGCGCGGGTCCGGCAAGAGGGCCGCGCCGGCCCGCCTGTCGCCGCCGCAGGCCGAACCCGTTCAGGTCTGATCGCAACGTCGGTGGATGGAACAGATGACGGATCGCAGAGTGGCCATTGTGGCCGCGGGCGGCAGAGGGATAGGGGCTGCAATCGCCCGGGCGCTCGCCGCACGTGGCTACGCGCTCGTGCTGATGTCGGCGGGCGGATCCGCCGAGGCCCTGGCCGGGGATCTCGGCGGGATCGGCGTTCGCGGTTCGGTCACCCGGACCGAAGACCTTCAGACCCTGGTCGCGGCCGCGATGGATGCGCATGGGCGCATCGATGCGGTTGCCAACAACACCGGATTTCCGCCCAAGGGGCCGTTGCTCGACATCACCGACGAGGACTGGCGGGCCGGGCTCGACATGGTCGTCTTGAACGTCGTCCGCATGGCGCGGCTGGTGACACCCGTCATGGTGGCGCAGGGCGGTGGTGCGATCGTCAACGTTTCGACCTATGCCGCCGTTGAACCCAGCCCCGCCTATCCGGTCTCCGCGACGCTGCGCGCCGGTCTGTCGGCCTTCACCAAGCTCTACGCCGACCGGTATGCCGCCGACGGCATCCGGATGAACAACATCCTGCCCGGCTTCATCGACACCCACGGCAGCGATCCGGTGCAGGCCGACGGCATCCCGGCACGGCGCTACGGCACCCCGGCGGAGGTGGGCGAGACCGCAGCCTTCCTCCTGTCGGACGGCGCGGGCTATGTCACCGGCCAGAATCTGCGCATCGATGGCGGGCTGACCCGCTCGGTGTAACGCAAGGCGCATCACCGACCCGAACCTGGAGGCGGCGATGGTTGAATACGGGGTAGGGCAGTCGGTCCCGCGGCTCGAGGACGAAGCCCTCCTGACCGGCCGCGGCCTGTTCGGCGATAACGACGGCGCGCACGCACTGCGCGGTCACGTCCTTCGCGCGCCGCACGCCCATGCCCGGATCCGGTCGATCAGCACCGCCGCGGCGTTGCGCTGTCCCGGGGTGGCGGCCGTGCTGGTCGGCGCCGACTACCGCGCCGACGGGCTCGGCCCGATCCCCCATGTCGGCCCGTCGGTCCGGCGCCGTGGCGGCGCAGACCCGGCCACCCCGCCATACTACCCGCTAGCAGAAGAGCGGGTACGTCACGTCGGCGAAGGCGTCGCCTTCGTGGTCGCGAACACGTTGGAACAGGCCAGGGATGCGGCCGAGCGCATCGCGGTCGACTACGAACCGCTGCCGGCCGTCGTGGCCACCGAAGAGACCCTGGATCCGGGCCGCCCGAACGTCTGGGAGGGTTGCCCGGGCAACGAGGCCTTCGTGCATGAGGTCGGTGACCGGGCCGCGACCGAGGCCGCCTTCGCGCAGGCTCACCGCGTGGTCCGCAGGCGGCTGGCCATCTCGCGGGTGCTGGCCAACGCGATGGAGCCGCGCGGGTGCGTGGCGCGCTGGGACCTGCGGCGCGGCACCTTGCGGCTGCGCGCGCCGGTCCAGCACCCCTTCGTCGTGCGCAGTGTCCTGGCCCGTCACATCCTCGGCATCGATGAGCGGCGGATCCATGTCGAGGTGGACGACGTGGGCGGCAGCTTCGGCATCAAGGCCAACATCTACCCGGAATATCTGCTGGCGATCTGGGCGGCGCGACGCCTCGGCCAGGCGGTCAAATGGACCGGCGAGCGCGGCGAAGGATTCCTGTCCGACTATCACGGCCGGGACAATCTGACCGAAGCCGCGCTGGCGCTCGATTCCGCCGGGCGGTTCCTGGGTCTGAAGATACGCACGATCGTCAATCTCGGGGCTTATCTGTCGCCGCTGGGCGCGGGGCCGGCGGTGAACAATCTCGGCAGCCTGGCCGGGGTCTACAGAACGCCGACGGCCCATGTCGAGGTCCGCGGTGCGTTGAGCCATACCCAGCCGACGGCACCCTATCGCGGAGCCGGCCGGCCGGAGGCGGCCCATGTCATCGAGCGTCTGATCGACGCGGCGGCGTGGGAGACGGGGATCGACCGGATCGAATTGCGGCGGCGCAACATGATCGCGCCCCAGGAGATGCCGTTCGCCACCCCGCTGGGGTTCACCTACGATTCGGGGGATTTCGCGGCCAACATGGATCGCGCCCTGGCGCTTGCCGAAGCGCAGGGCTTCGCCGGGCGTCGCAGTGCGGCCGCCCGGCGCGGCAGGCTGCGTGGGCTCGGCCTCGCCAACGCGATCGAGCGCGCCGCGCCGCCCGGGCTGGAATACGCCGAGATCCGCTTCGATCCTTCGGGTACGGCGACGGTCCTGTGCGGGGCGACGTCCCAGGGCCAGGGCCACATGACGAGTTTTGCCCAGGTCCTTGCCGACCGGCTCGGGCTTGCGCCGGACACGCTGCGCTTCGTCCAGGGCGATACCGAGCTGCTGCCCTTCGGCTTCGGTTCCGGCGGCTCGCGGATATCGGCCATGGGTACGGCCGCCCTGATGCGCGCCGCCGACCGGATCCTCGCCAAGGCCCGCATCATCGCCGCCCACGCGCTGGAGGCCGCCGAGGCCGATGTCGCCTTCGAAGACGGCCGGTTCGTCATCGCCGGTACCGACCGGTCGATCACCCTGGCCGAGGTCGCAAGGCGCGCCTTCCAGCCGGGGTTGCTGCCCGCCGGCCTCGATCCCGGGCTCTACGAGAGCGGAACTTACCGTGCGAGCGTTGCATCCTATCCCAACGGCTGCCATGTCTGCGAAGTCGAGATCGACCGTGAGACCGGCGCCGTGGAGATCCTCCGCTATGTCGTGGTCGATGATTTCGGCACCTTGATCAACCCGCTGCTGGTCAAGGGCCAGGTCCATGGCGGGGTTGCCCAGGGCGCGGGGCAGGCGCTGATGGAGGCGATGGTCTTCGACAGCAGCAGCGGCCAGGTTCTCGCCGGCTCCTTCATGGATTATGCGATGCCGCGCGGCGCCGATCTGTGCGCGATCGAGGTCGAAAGCAACCCGGTCCCCACCACCACGAACCCGCTGGGGGTCAAGGGCGCGGGCGAGGCTGGCAATGTCGGCGCGCTGCCGGCGGTCACCAGCGCGGTCGGGGACGCGCTGTCGGTCCTGGGGATCAGCGACCTTGCCATGCCGGCGACGTCCGAACGGGTGTGGCGCGCGCTCCACGACGCCCGGGTCGGGGCGCAGTGACCCCGGCCCGGTCGGCGCGGAAAC
>CAYFYS010000120.1:0-6398 GCA_964347365.1 uncultured Rhodospirillaceae bacterium
ACCACCCCCGGCAGGGCGCGGCGCGACCGGAAAAAGCTGGGAAACCGTTTCAGGGTCAGGCGTTGACGTCGACCACGACGCGGCCGCGCGTCCTCCCCTGGAGGATCTCCTCGGCAAGACCGGGCAGCGCGGCGAGCGGCGCGGTGGTGGTGAAACTCTCCAGCGTGGGCCTGCTCAGCACGGCGGCGAGCCGCCGCCAGGCCTCCGGCCGGCGCGCGCGCGGGTACATCACCGAATCGATCCCCAGGAGCCGGACGCCGCGCAGCAGGAACGGGATCACTGTGGTCTCCAGCGCGCTGCCGCCGGCAAGCCCGCAGGCCGCGACCGCCGCGCCGTAGCGCAGCCCGGCCAGGATCGAGGCAAGGGTGGTGCCGCCGACCGCATCGACCGCACCGGCCCAGCGCTCGCCAAGCAGCGGACGGCCGGGCGCGGCGGCGAGTTCCGCACGATCGATCACCGCTGCGGCTCCGAGCGCCTTCAGCGCCGCCGCGGTTTCCGGCCGGCCAGTCGAGGCCACCACCTCGTAACCCAGCGCCGCCAGCAGGCTGACCGCGACGCTGCCCACCCCGCCATTGGCGCCGGTGACCAACACCGCGCCCCCGCCCGGTTCAAGCCCGCATTGTTCGAGCTCGATGAGTGCGATCATCGCGGTGAACCCGGCCGTACCCAACGCCATCGCGCCGAACGGATCGAGTCCGGCGGGGCACTTGACCAACCAGTCGGCCGGCACCCTGGCGCGCTGAGAATAGCCGCCCCAACGGGTCTCGCCCATCCGGTAGCCGGTCACCAGCACCTTGTCGCCGACTGCGAAGTCAGACGTGGTCGAGGCGGCCACCGTGCCGGCGAGATCGATGCCCGGGACATGCGGATAGGTGCGCACCAGCCGGCCGAGCCCCTTGAGGATCATGCCGTCCTTGTAGTTCAGCCCCGAATATTCGACCGCGACCGTAACCTCGCCCGGCGGCAGCGCCGATTCGTCGAGCTCCGCGATCGCCGCCCGCGGGGCGTCCTCACCCTCTTCCAGGACGAGCGCCCGGAATTTTGTGTCCATGATCCTGTTCCAAATCAATCGAGCCGCCCGACGAATAGGCCGTTGGCCGAAGATGCGTCAAGTCGGCCTTCGGACCGGTGACCTTGCCCTGGCGCGGGAGGCATGCCACTTCTTCCCCGCCAGTCCGAACGCCGCGCCCATGGATCCAACGATGCCCGAACATGTCAGACTTCCGGATCGCGCCGTTCTTTCGGTCTGCGGCGAGGACGCGCGGCCCTTCCTGCAGGGGCTGGTCTCCAACGACATCGACAACGTCACCGAGACCGAAGCGGTCCACGCGGCCCTGCTGACCCCCCAGGGCAAGTATCTGTTCGACTTCTTTGTCATCGCGCGCGGCGATGCGCTGTGGCTGGATTGCGAGGCCGCACGGCGGGAGGCGCTACGCCGCCGGCTTGTGATGTACCGGCTGCGCGCGCGGATCGGGATCGCGGACGTGCCAGCGTGCGAAGTGCACGCGGTGATCGGCGAAGGCGCCGCTTCGGCCGCCGCCCGGATCGCGCGCGGGCTGTCCTTTGCCGATCCGCGCATCGCGGGGCTGGGCGCCCGGGCGATCATCGCATCGGCGGACTGCGCAGACTTCGCCGCGGCCGGTCTGCGACAAGGCGCGCGTGCGGACTATGACCGCCTGCGCATCCGCCTAGGCGTTCCCGACGCCAGCCGCGACCTGGTGCCGGAGAAGTCGTTCCTGCTCGAGAACGGTTTCGAGGCGCTGAACGGCGTGGATTTCGCCAAGGGATGCTATGTCGGCCAGGAGGTCACCGCGCGGATGAAGCACCGCGCCCTGGTCCGCAAACGCCTGGTGCCGGTGCATATCGACGGTCCGGCACCGCCGCCGGGCACCGTCGTTCACCGCGGCGCGGCGGCGGTCGGCGAGATGAGGAGCAGCGCCGACGATTTCGGCCTTGCCATGCTGCGCCTGGAGGCGCTGGAAGACGCCGGGAGACTGCACGCCGGTTCGGCGGCGCTCGCCGTGCACAGACCCGACTGGGCGGATTTCTAGGCCCGCGCCGGCTTCAGGCGGTCACCGCCATCTCCTCGGCGGTCAGCGTGCGGGTGCCGTACTCGGCCGGCGAGGTGATTTCGAGCATTTCCAGGTCGTCGGACCAGTCGAGCACGCCGTGCTTGATCTCCGGCGGCAGCATGTGGACCGAACCCGCCCTGAGCGTCTCCTCGCCGTGGCCTTCGTACCAGAACCGCACCCATCCGCTGACCACGTAGACGAGCAGGAAATCGATGTCGGTATGGACATGGTTCTCGATCGGCGGGGGACCGTCGCCGCCACGAATCAGATGCGCGCCGTACTTGCCGCCCGTCGCCTCCGCGACGCCGAAATGACGGTACACGAACTGATCGCGTATCCCCGCCTTGCCGTAGACCGCGCCGTCGGCGTGGCTGATCACCAGCTTTTGCTTGAACGCCGCCATCGGAGCCTCCATTGCTCGTGGACGATGGAAAAGCTTATCGCGATTCGCCGGCGGGGCTGACGAATTCTTGGCGCCGCAGACGCCACGGCCTATTCGGTATAGCCCGGATTGTCTCGGTCGACCTTGCGGACCAGCGCCGGCCATTCGCGCTCGCCGATCGGTCGGTAGCCGGCCTTCGAGATGGCATGGCTGTTGCGCGCGATAGTGATTCGCTGGACATCGCCGGGGATCTCGCGGAGCGCCGCTCCGGCCTGCTGGAAGGCGAGCTGAAATCTGCAGGCGCGCTCGGCGCGATACATCCACATGAACGCCTCGCCCACGGTTCTGCCGACCGTGAGCAGCCCGTGGTTGCGCAGGATCAGAACGTTGTGTCCAGCGAGGTTCGCCGCCAGCCGCGCGCGCTCGCCGAGGTCGAAGGCGATCCCCTCGTAGTCGTGGTAGCCGGTATGGGCGAGGATCGCCAGCGCGTGCTGGCTAAGCGGCAGCAGGCCATCGTCCTGGGTGGCGACACCGACACCGGCCTGGGTGTGGGTGTGAATCACGCAGCCCGCTTCGGGTCTGGCCCTGTGAACGGCGCTGTGGATGGTGAATCCGGCCGGGTTGATGCCGAACGGCGAGGCGGTGAGCTCGTTGCCCTCCTCGTCGACCTTGACCAGGCAGGAGGCGGTGATCTCCTCGAACAGCATGCCGAAGGGGTTGATGAGGAACTGATCGGACGCATCGGGCACCCGCGCCGAGAGATGGGTGCCAAGAAGGTCCGACCAGCCGTAGAGATCCACCAGCCGGAACGCCGCGGCCAGATCGACCCGCACCCGCCACTCCGATTCCGGGACGTCCAGGTCGCGCGTTGCGGCCCTGCCCATGACACGTCTCCCTCAGCCGGTCGCGCAGCGAATCACTGCCGTGCACTAACACAGCGCCGGAGCGACGGCAACACGGCACCCGGGGGTACGGGCTGGCCCGATCCCTGGTCGTGACCCTTTTTCCTGGACCGCGTGCGTGCTACGGTCCGCCTTAGCTGATTACTCGGTTGCCAGGTTCAAGGTTTCAGGAGGATGTCGTTGAGATGAAAGTTCTCATCAAGGCTGCACTGGTCGGCGCGGGTGTTGCGGTCGCGCTGGCCGGGGGTCCCGGTGTTGCAGCGGAACACGGCGAGATGGACGCCATCAGGGCGGAGATCGACTCCCTGCGGACGCAACTCGAACGGCTTGAAGCCGAGCACAAGCGGATGGCGATGGAGCGCAAGGAGGCCGCACCCGTGGTCGCGGGCGACCAGCCCGGCACGTGGAAGTTGCCGGGCAGCGACACCTCGATCTCTTTCAGCGGTTATGTCAAAGCCGATCTGGCCTTCGACTTCAAGGGAGCGCAGGGCAATGCCTTCGATCCGACTGCGATCGCACTGAAGAACACCAGGCCCGGTGAAAAGAACGGGAATTTCGGGCTGACCGCCAGGCAGTCCCGCTTCCGGTTCGACAGCCGCACGCCGACGGAATATGGCGCCCTCCGCACCCGGATCGAGACCGATTTCTACGGCGGTGGCAATGTCCTTAGGCTGCGCCACGCCTATGGCCAGCTCGGTCCGGTACTCGCCGGCCAGACATGGTCGCTCTTCGGGGATGAAGACACCTCCGCAAGCACGGTGGATTTCAACGGACCGGCGGGGGGGTATAGCGGCACCCGCAGGGCGCAAATCCGCTACAGCCAGGACGTCGGGGGCGGCGTCACCGCCCAGATAGGCATCGAGAGCGGTTCCGGCACGATCCTGGATGCGGAGAGCACCGAAACGCTGGACCGGCGTTCGCGGACGCCGAACTTCGTGGGCGCGCTGCGCTACCGGGGAGGCTGGGGCGCCGCCAACCTGACCAGCGTGCTGCAGAAGCTCGAGACCGACGAGGACAGCGCGATAGGCACCGCCGTTCATCTCGGCGCGCACGTCAACGTCGCCGACGGCACGCGGTTGCTGGCGACGTTCAACCGCAGCCGCGGCGCGGAAGGATATATTTTCGGCGGGGGTGCCGCGGCCACCCAGACCGATGCCGGCAAGCTCGAACCTCAGGTTACCATGGGCGGGATCGTCGGCCTCACCCAGGTGCTGGCTGAGGGCGTGCGGTCGGGCGTCTATTACGGCTGGCTGGAGCATGACACCAACGATGCGGCATCACCGGTAGTCGCGGCCACGGAGAACGAGTCTCTGAGAACCCTCCACGCCAACATTTGGTGGAGCCCGGTGCCCCGAGTGAATATCGGTCTGGAGTTCATGCACGGTTGGCGCGTTGCTAACCCCCAGGTCGATGCGGATGGCATGGTCGATTCGACGATGAACACGAAGGGTCAGGAATCGCGCATCCACGCCGCCTTGCAGTATATCTTTTAGGGGAGGCCCTACGTTCCGGGGCGCGCGTGGTGCGCCTGCGCTGCGGTTTGAAGCTGACAGGCAGCGGCGGCGCTACGCCGTTTCGGCGCCCTTTCCGGAGACCGCCCGGCCGGTCGGCGAGCGGTCTCCGGAAAGGGCGCCGCCCAGCCGCTCCGTCGAGATCGCACCAACAGGTCTGCCCTCCGCATCGACCACTCCGGCCTCGTCGTTGGGCAGGGAGGTAACCAGAGGCAGCGCATCCTCCAGCGACATGTCCGCGGAACAGCATTCCGGCAGCCCCTCTTCGCCAGGCGTGAGGGGATTCATGATCGAGCCCACGCGGATGACGCGGCCGCGGTTGATGCCCCGGACGAAATCGGTGATGTAGTCGTCCGCCGGGCGCAGGACGATATCCTGGGAATCGCCGTTCTGGACGATCTCGCCGTCGCGCAGGATCGCGATGCGATCGCCGATCTCGATCGCTTCGTCGAGATCGTGGGTCACAAAGACGATGGTCTTCTTCAACTCCCGCTGCAGATCCAGCAGAAGCGTGCGCATGTCCGCGCGGATCAGGGGATCGAGCGCGCTGAAGGCTTCGTCCATGAGCATGATTTCGGCGTCGGTCGCCAGCGCCCGGGCAAGCCCGACGCGCTGTTGCATCCCGCCCGAGAGGTGATGCGGGTAGAAATCCTCATAGCCCGCAAGCCCCACACGCTCCACCCAGCGGGCGGCCCGGGCGGTGCGCTCGTCGGCTACGACACCTTGCATCGCCAGGCCATAGCCCACGTTCTCCATCACCGTGCGGTGGGGGAACAGCGCGAAGCGCTGGAAGACCATGCTGATCCGATGGCGGCGGAGATGCTGCAACGCAGGGCGATCGAAGGCGAGCACATCCTCGCCGTTGACCCGCACCTCGCCCTCGGTCGGATCGATCAGCCGGTTGACATGGCGTGCCAGCGTCGACTTTCCCGATCCGCTGAGCCCCATGATCACCTGGATGCTGTGCGGCGTCACCGTCAGATTGATGTCGCGCAGGCCCAGCACGTGGCCATGGGATTCCAGCAGTTCCTGCTTGGTAACGCCCTCATGGACGAACGGCATCACCGACAGCGGATCGTCGCCGAAGACCTTGTAGAGCCCGTCGATTTCTATGCCGTCGGCGCCGTTCACGGTCACCCCCTCCTTTCGGCCTGGATACGCCGGCCGTAGCTCTGCGTAATCCGATCGAACACGATCGCAAGCCCCACCACGGCCGCGCCGTTGAACAGGCCGAGCGCGAAATACTGGTTGGTCACGGCCTGCAGCACCGGCTGGCCGAGCCCCTTGACGCCGATCATGGAGGCGATCACCACCATCGAGAGCGCCATCATGATGGTCTGGTTGATCCCCGCCATGATGTTGGGCAACGCCAGCGGCAACTGCAGGTCGATGAGCCGTCGCCAGGCGTTGGCGCCGAACGCGTCGGCGGCTTCCAGCACCTCCTTGTCAACCAGCCGGATGCCGAGAGTGGTCAGCCGGATGACCGGCGGTACGGCGTAGATCACCACCGCGATCAACCCCGGTATCTTGC
>CAYFYS010000121.1:0-6356 GCA_964347365.1 uncultured Rhodospirillaceae bacterium
CGAAACCGGACGGGGGATGTTCTGATGACCACGCTGACCGGCAAGAAGCCGAAGGACACCTACAAGGACCTGCTGCAGGTCTCCAACGCCAATTCGGGCGTCGACGACACGCCGCGACCGGTCGAGGACGGCGAGGGGACCGGCTCGGCGATACGCCTGTCCACGACGGCGCTGGCGGTCGCCGACGGCGCCGCCCTGCTGGTCGGGCACACCGCCGCGCAGACGCTCGTCCGGCCGGCGGCGGCCCAGGTGCTGGGCACCGAGGTCGCCGATTCCCATCTCGCGGTCGGGCGCTGGAGCGCCAATGCGTCCGGTGCGCGCATCTCGCTGGGTAAGAGCCGCGGCGCAACCATCGGCGCGGCCGCCGCGCTGCGCAGCGGCGATGAGATCGGCGCGATCGCGGCCTGCGGCGACGACGGCGCGAACGGGCTCCGGCCGGCTGCACAGATCCGCTTCGACGTCGGCGGCCCGCCCGGCGCGCGCGTCATGCCCGGACAGATCGTCTTCGCCACCACGGCCAACGGCGGTGCCGCACCAATCGACCGGGCGCGGTTCGACAGCGTCGGTCGGCTGCTGATCAACGAGGCCGGCAATTCCGGCATGAGCGTGGGGATCACCGTCAACCAGGGCGCCAACGACGACGACATCCTGGCCTTGAAGTCCTCCAGCGTAGCGCACGGCGCGACCGCCCTGTGCGAGACCGACACCTACGGCTTCCTCTCCAAGGTCGCCGGGCAGGAAGGCGGACTGCTGATCGCCGGCATCTCGGAGGGTGCCGAAGGGCTCCGGCTGCGCGGTCTGGCCGCCAGCGGCGAGGCCGACACCAGCAAGGGGGCGAACGCCCGCGCTCCGGTCTACATCGAGGGCCGGTTCCATGCCCGGGGCAACCAGACCAACGCCGGCAGCGACGCCAACATCGTGGTCTTCAACACCCGTAAGGCGAACGACAGCAGCCGGGCGCTGGCCATCATCGACGCCGAGGGGACGCTGCATCTGGATAACGGAACGGCGGCCTTCGACGTCTATGACGACGCGGCGCTGCTGCGCGCGCTCGAGCTCGAGCGCGGCGTGATGCGTGCCGAGGTGCGGGCCAGGCTCCACCCCTCGCGGTTCGACGCCAACCGCTACGACCGTACGGTGCTCGATGCAACCAGGCTGCTCGGACCGATCCGGCCGGCCGACCGGCGGGCGGGGGTCCGCCCACTGGTCAACGTGTCTGCGCAGGCCCACCTGATGAGCGGCGCGATCTGGCAGCTCCACGAGATGCTGGATGCGCTGTTCGACACCCTGGGCACGGGCGCGCCCGGCTTTGCTGCCAGCCTCAGGACGGCGTTCGCCCAGCGCGGCCTGCCCACCCAGATCCTCGACTGGGACGGCGAAGTGCCGGTGCGCCCATGAACGCGCGGTATCTGATCGAGGCGCTGGCGGTGCAGCGCGACGATGCGCTGAACCGGCTTGCCGAGGCGGTCGCGAAGCTGCGCGAGCGCGACGAGGAGATTGCCCGGCTGGAGGCCGCAGCCAAACGGCGCGCCCGGCGCGCAAGACGCGGCGCGGCGGAGGGCGGGCGGTGAGCGGCGCCGAGGGGCTGTCCGATCCGCAGATCATGCGGGCGCTCGGCAACATCGAAGGCGCGATCGGCGGGTTGAGCGAGAAGCTGACCACGGCGATGGCGACCAACAGCGCCGAACACCAAGCCTTGCACGAACGCATCACCCGCCAGGCCGAGCGGCTGCGCGAGGTCGAGCACGAACAGGCGGTCCAGGCCGGCAATCGCGGCAAGAGCCGGGCCATGACCGGCGCGGTGCTGACGCTGGGCGGCGGCAGCTTCGGCGCGGTCGTGGTCAAGCTGTGGGACCGGCTGTCGGGCACCGGCGGGTGAGGCCGCACCGGACCGCCCGCAAGCCCGTCCCGACGCCACAGGACACCACAGGAAAGGAGGCCGGTCATGAGTCCCCACGTCCCCGAAGCGCTCACCCGCCAGGTCAAGCGTCACGAAGGCTTCCGGGCCCAGGTCTACCGCGACACCGCAGGGGTGGAGACCATCGGCTACGGCCGCAATCTGCGCCACCGCGGGATCAGCGAAAAGGAGGCCGCGATGCTGCTGGACAACGACCTCGCCGAAATCTGGCAGGCCTGCCGGCAGCGCCTGGCCTGGTTCGAGACCCTGGACGTCGTGCGCCAGTGCGCGCTGGTCGAGATGGGCTTCAATCTCGGCCTCGCCGGGCTGTTGCGCTTCGAGCGCATGCTGGCGGCGATGGAACGCGGCGACTTTTCCGCCGCTGCCGACCATGCGCTGGACAGCCGCTGGGCGGCCCAGGTCAAGGGACGCGGCCGGATCCTCGCCCGGCAGATCGCCACCGGCCGGAGCGCGCCCGATCTCCCTGGGGCGGACCAATGAGGGCGCCCGCATCGGCGCCACGCGACCGGACCGCGATCGCCCTTTGCGTCGGCCAGGACCGCGGGGTCGCCGCCTGGGTGGCGCGCGTCCTTGGCATCGACGACCTCCTCGGCGAGGCGGCGATCGGGGTGGTGGACGGAGCGCGGCCGATCGCCGGGGTGGTCTATGGCGGCTGGCGGGAGCGGCCGGGCAGCCTGGAGATGACTGTTGCCGCGACCGATCCGCGCTGGTGCCAGCGCTGGATCCTCGCCGCCCTGTTCCGCTACCCGTTCGCGCAGTGCGGCGCGCGCCGGGCGCAGGCCACGGTGCGGCGCGGCAACCGCCACGCAAGGCGTTTCGTGCAACGGCTGGGCTTTCGTTACGCGGGCATGGCGCGGGAGGCCTGGCCCACCGGCGAGGACGCCGCGGTCTATTCGATGTTGCGGCGCGAGTGCCGCTGGATAGGAGGAGACCATGGGTAAGAGTTCCCCCAAGCCGCCGCCGGCGCCGGATCCGGCGCATCTCGTGGCCGCGCAGTCGCGGGCCAACCGGATCAGCCAGTTCACCCCGCAGGGCAGGCTCGTGTTCGGCAACGTGGATGCGCGCGGCAATTTCGTCTTCGATCCGGCGGCATCCGACAGCGCCGCCATGGTCGTGGAGACGCAAGCCGGGCGCGCGGCCCGTGCCCGGGGCGAGCAGATCGACCGGCTGGTCGCCGAGAAGGCGCTGGGCCGGTTGCGCGACATCGGCGGTGCGCCCGTCCCCTCGGCGTTCGAGCGCCTGGGCGCGATCGAGCGGGCGTCCTACCGGCGTGCGCTCGATCTCCTGAACCCCGAGCTCGCGCGCGAGGAGCGGCGGCTGCGCCAGAGCCTCGCCGAGCGCGGCCTGCCGGTCGCGCCCGGCACCGCCGGGGGCGAGGAGCTCGGCATTTTCGCCGATGCCGCCAACCGTGCCCGTCAGGACGCAGCCTTTGCCGCGCTGCTCCAGGCAGATGCGGCCGCCGACCGGGCGTTCCAGCGGCAATCCGCCGCCCGCCGCCAGCAGTTCAACGAGCTGGCGGCCCTGCTCGGTGGCCGGCAGGTCGCCCCCCTCGGTGCGCCCGCCTTCGCAGCACCCGCCCCGCCCGATGTGCTCGGCGCCAACCAGATCGCCCACCAGGCCCGGCTTGCGGCCTACAACGCCCAGGTGCAGGGCCGCAACGCCGCCTCCGGCCGGCTGACCGGGCTGCTCGGCACCGTGCTCGGCGCCGGGCTGGGCCCGGGCGGGTTTCTGCTGTGCTGGGTGGCGCGCGAGATCTACGGCGCCGACGATCCGCGCTGGCTGGTCGTGCGCGCCTGGATGATGCGCCGGGCACCGGCCTGGCTGCGTCGGCTCTATGTGCGCTGCGGCCCCGGCTGGGCCGCATGGCTGCGCGACAAGCCGCGCATCAAGGCGGTGCTGCGCCGCCTCCTGGACCGCATCCTCGCAGCGCGGCATCATGGCGCGTATTGCACGACGCCGTCGGGGAGGTGAGGGATCGGCCCGCGCAACCGGACCATGGGACGGATCATCGCCCGCGCCTGGTCGGAGCCGCGCTTCGCCGCGCGGCTGATCGCCGAGACCAGCGCGGCGCTGGCCGAGCTCGGCATCGCCGTGCCGGAGGGCAAGACCGTGCGTGCATGCGCCAACGATGCGCAGCGCACCTATATCGTCCTGCCCGCGCCGCGCCATGCCGAGACCGCCTCGGCCTACGCCGAGATCAGGGAGTACGGCGAGGATTACCGCGACCCGCGCCTTGCGCCGCTGAACTGGGCAAGCCGCGATCCCGTGCTCACCGCCCGGCTCACCGTCGCGCCGGCGGCAGTGCTGGCCGGCATGGGCGTCACGGTTGCCGCCGACGCCGTGATCGTGGTCGTGGCAAACACCTTTGCGCTTGCCCATCTCGTGCTGCCGGTCCGGCCGGCCGACCTGGAGCCCGGCAGCGCCGCGATGGCGCGACTCGCCCGGGGCTGGGTGCCATCGGCGCTGCGCCATGCCGCGATCGAAGGTCCGGTGCGCTACCATCGCCTGGTCTGAGACCGGCGATCATCGATCCGGGGAGGCGCGATGCAGACCATCCAGTACGGTCATGTCGGCGGGGCGAGCCTGCTCGCCGATATCGCCAGCCCCGACGCGTCCGGCCCGCTGCCGGTGATCCTGTCCATCCACGGCGGGCGGTGGTATTTCGGCACCCGCAAGGACACCGGCGCGATCGATGTCGATCAATGGGCCGGGTTCGGCTTCTTCGCGATGAGTATCGACTACCGGCTGGTGACCTGCACGCCGGCGCCGGCGGCCTATCAGGACGTGCTGTGCGCCATCCGCTGGGTGCACGCCCACGCCCACGAATACCGGCTCGACCGGGAACGCATCTTCCTGATCGGGATGTCGAGCGGCGGGCACCTGGCCGCGCTCGCCGCGACGCTCGGCGCGGGGCGCTTCCCCCAGACCGGCGGCTGGGACGATTTCCCGGTCAGCTTCCGGGCCGCGATCTGCGTCTCGGGCGCCTACGACATCGTCAGCCTGGACTGGGGCGCCGGCTGGGCGCCGCCGGGCGAGCCGTTCCCCGATGCGCGGCTGTACGCCTCGCCGATCCGCCATGTCGGGCCGGGCAACACCGCCCAGCTCATCATCCATTCCGACGACGATCCCTCGATCCCGATCGAGCAGGTGCTGCGCATGACCGCAGCGCTTCGGGAAGCCGGCGCGCGCCACCGCTTCGTGCGCTACGCCGATCGCGGCCACATGTTCATCACCGAGGAGGTGATCGCGGCCGCGCGCGCCTTCATCACCGAGACCGTCGGCCTCGTCGACGGCGACTACGAGGACGACGACGACGGCCACCCCCTCGTCGCCCTGTGCGTGCGGCGGCCTGGGACCCGTCGAGATTGGGTCGCACTCGGCCGCGCGATCAACGGGCACGACCGCGCCAACGCGTATTGCGACGCGACCGAGGTGTCGATAGCGCAGATCACGGCGCTCGCCGGTCTGAGCGCGTTCGAGAAGTACTGCGTGTTGACGTGTCACCACCCGACCGGGCGGCGTAGCGGCGGCGGCAGGAAGATCCGCCTCGGTGAGCGAGTCGTCTCCGTCCCGACGTCGATCGGGTCGGGGTACGAGGCCGCGCGCCGGTCTGTCTTCGCGCGGCTCGCCGAGGCCGGCTACAAGTTCGTCGGGGACGTGCTTACCGACGCGTCCGGGACGCGGGTCATCTTCGTCTGACGCGCCGCGCGGATCAGACTAGGGGGCGCTTCGGCGTCCCTTTTTTTGTTTCGCGATACGTCGTGCACCGCGGCGCCGTCCGCCGCCGCGCTAGCCGCCGAGGCCACCGCCGCCGTCACCGCCGAGGCCGTCGCCGCCGACGACGGGACGTCGCTGCGGTCCGGCGAGCCGGTCGCAGCCGGCGTACGCGCGGCCGTGAACGCCGGCGCGGCTTCGGTGCTGGTCAACTGCTCGCGCCCCGAGGCCACCGCTGCCGCCCTACCGGCGCTGACCGAGGCCGGGCTTCCGTTCGGCGCCTACGCCAACGGCTTCGTCGGCGTGGACACCCTGCAGCCGGGCGGCACGGTGGACGCCTTGCGCGCGCGCGGCGATCTCGACCCTGAAGCCTATGCCGACCACGCCCTGGGCTGGGTGGCCGCCGGCGCGCGCATCATCGGCGGCTGCTGCGAGATCGGCCCCGACCATATCGCAGCACTCGCCTTGCATCTGGCCGGCGCCGGCTGGCACCTCGCCCCCGGCCCGGAACGGTGACGTTGCATCGCCCGATCCATCGCGCGCATACTGGGCGTGCGGTCCGGGTCGGCATGGCGTGCGTCGCCTCGCGGCGATCCGCAGCCGCCCCGGGCGCGGCCGCCGAAATCGCCGATACCAGGCAAGGCTTTTCGGGCCGGTCGCGTGCGATCACCGCAAGGCAGGGAGACAGTCCCGGACATGGCCGATAACGAACTCTTCCCCGTGC
>CAYFYS010000122.1:0-6330 GCA_964347365.1 uncultured Rhodospirillaceae bacterium
CGATGCCGACGCCGATGCCGACGCCGAACGCGGCCTGGACCTGCCACAGCGCATCGGCCCGGCTGGCCGCGAGAAGCCCGGCGCCGACCAGCGCGGTGCCGCCGGCGACCAGCATCCGCGGTCCGATGCGATCGGCCAGCATGCCGCTGGCCGGGCCGACCGCAAAAAGGATGATCGCACATACGGAAAACGCCAGCGCGACCGCGCCGCGCGAGCCGCCGAACGCGCTCTGCAGCGGCGCGAAGAACGTCCCGAAGCTGTAGGCGCTGCCGAATCCCAGAAGAAGAATGACGAAGGTTCCGGCGACGGCGGCCCAGCCGTCCCGGGATTCCGGTTGCGCGATCGCCTCCGCGCGCTGTCCAGCCGGTGCCACCTGCCGGCGGTTGCCGTCCCCGCTGGCCGGCATTCCGGGATCAGATCTCCGTCTTCGGATCGAAGTTCGGCCGGCGCTTCTCTCGCAGGCTGGCGAGCCCTTCGCGCGCCTCCGGCCCGGTGAAGCCGAGGAACTCCAGCGCGAGCGAGGCATCGAAGGTCGGCCCCATGACGCGCAGCCAGTTGTTGAGCGCATACTTGGTCCAGCGGATCGCAGACGGTGCGCCGCGCGCAAGCTTGCGGGCGACACCGCGCGCGGTCTCGAACAAAGCGTCCTCATCGACCGCCAGGGCGACCAGCCCGATCCGTTCGGCCTCCTCGCCACTGATCGGCTCGCACAGCAGGAGGTAGTATTTGGCCTTGGCCATGCCGCAGAGCAGCGGCCAGATCATCGCCGCGTGATCGCCCGCGGCCACCCCCAGCCTGGTGTGGCCGTCGATGATCCGCGCGTTCCTGGCAGCGATCGGGATATCGGCCATCAGCCCGCACACCAGACCGGCGCCGACGGCGGGCCCGTGCATCGCCGAGACCACCGGCTTGGAGCAGTTGAGGATGCCATAAACCATGTCGCGGGCTTCCCGCCAGACCCGTGCGCGGACATCGAAATCCTCGACGATGCCGCCCACCAGATCGAGATCGCCGCCGGCCGAGAACGCCTCGCCCGCGCCACGGATGATCGCCACCGATACGTCGGGGTCGGCCTCGATGTCGGCCCAGATCCGCACGAGCTCGGTATGCATCACCGCATCGGCCGCGTTGAGCTTGCCCGGCGTGTCCAGGATGATCTCGCGGATGCGGGGCTCCGGGGTGGCGAATTTCAGGCGTTCGTAGCCGGCATAGCGGTCGGTCATCTCACGGTCTCTCGCATTGTCGCTTCCCGGTCGGCGCTGGACGCCCGGGCGAGCCTATCCTAGAACCGGGGCCGGGGACACAAGCGGGGTGGGGGATCGCGATGGCACTGAAGGTCAGTTTCGCCTGTGGCAGCTACGACAGGATGGAGTCGCTGAAGGACGGCTCGGTCACGCCCGAAGGCATCGATCTTGAATTTCTGGCCGTGGAGTCGCCGCGCGAGATCTTCGACCGCATGGCGGGCTCGCAGGCCTTCGACGCCTCGGAGATGTCGACCTCGGAATTCATCAGCATGACCGGTGCGGGCCGGTGCCCGTTCGTCGCCATACCGGTTTTCCCCTCCAAGGCCTTCCGCCACGGCTTCATCTGCGTAAACCGGAACGCCGGGATCAGGACGGCAAAGGACCTGGAGGGCAAGCGGATCGGCGTGCCGCTCTACACCCAGACCGCCGCGGTCTGGGTGCGCGGGCATCTGGCCGAAGAATACGGCGTGGACCTGGACACCATCGCCTGGGTCCAGGGTGCGGTCGAGAAGGCCGGCGCCCACGGCATGCCGACCGCAATGCCGCTCCTGAAACCCGCCAACATCGAACAGAACCGGACCGGCCGGTCGCTGTCGGACATGTTGGCCGCCGGCGAGATCGATGCGCTTCTCGGCTCGCGCCTGCCCGATTCCCTGTTCACCGACGATCACGTCGTGCGGCTGTTCCCCGACTACCGCGTGGTCGAGCGCGATTTCTACATCAGGACCGGGATCCATCCGATCATGCATCTGGTTGCGGTCCGCAGGGAACTCTACGAGGCCGAGCCGTGGATCGCCGCTGCGCTGTACCACGCCATGGAGGAATCGAAGAGCCGGGCCCTTGCGCGGCTGCGCCACTCCGCCGCCCAGAAGATCATGCTGCCGTTTCTGTTCGCCGACATCGACGAGATCGACGAGATCTTTGCCGGCGATCCCTGGCCCTATGGCGTGGAACCGAACCGCCCGACCCTGGAGGCGCTGGTGCGTCACATGCACGACCAGCACTTCATCGACACGCCGATCCCGATAGACTCCCTGTTCGTACCCGTCGATTCCGCTTGACCGCTTGCGCGATCCGGTCGACCACCAAGGAGGTACCCCGCCATGCCCGAGGCCTATATCTGCGATGCCGCCCGCACGCCGATCGGCCGCTACGGCGGCGCGCTGAGCGCGGTCCGCCCCGACGATCTCGGGGCGGTGCCCATCGCCGCCCTGATGGAGCGAAACAGGAGCGTCGACTGGGCGGCGGTCGATGACGTCTATTTCGGCAACGCCAATCAGGCGGGCGAGGACAACCGCAACGTTGCGCGCATGTCGAGCCTCTTGGCCGGGCTGCCGGTCGCGGTTTCCGGTGCCACGGTGAACCGGCTGTGCGGATCGGGGCTCGAGGCGCTCGCCCAGGCCGGGCGGGCGATCCGCACCGGCGAGGCTTCGCTGGCGGTGGCCGGCGGGGTCGAGAGCATGTCGCGCGCGCCCTTCGTGATGGGCAAGGCCGAGGGCGCCTTTTCGCGCAAGGCGGAAATCTTCGACACCACCATCGGCTGGCGCTTCGTCAACCCGAAGATGGAGGAGATCTACGGCATCGATTCGATGGGCGAGACGGCCGAGAACCTCGCCGAGGAACGCCAGATCACCCGCGAGGACCAGGACAGGTTTGCGCTGTGGAGCCAGCAGAAGACCGGCCGTGCGCAGCAGGCCGGCTGGCTCGACGCCGAGATCGTCCCGGTCAGCGTCCCGCGGCGTCGCGGCGCGCCGGTCGTGGTCGCGACCGACGAGCATCCGCGCAGCGACACCACCGCGGAAATGCTCGCCAGCCTGCGCCCGGCGTTCCGGCGCGACGGGACGGTGACCGCCGGCAACGCATCGGGGGTGAACGACGGGGCGGCGGCGCTGCTCGTTGCCGAGGAGGAAGCGGCCAGGCGCCACGGGCTGACCCCGCGCGGGCGCATCCGCGGTGCGGCGAGCGCCGGCGTGCCGCCACGGATCATGGGGATCGGCCCTGTCCCGGCCACCCGCAAGGTCCTGGCCCTGACCGGGCTTGCGCTGGAGGACATCGACGTGATCGAGCTCAACGAGGCCTTCGCTGCGCAATCGCTGGCGGTGACCCGCGAGCTCGGACTCGCCGACGACGATCCGCGGGTCAACCCCAACGGCGGCGCGATCGCGCTCGGCCATCCGCTCGGCTGCAGCGGCGCCAGGCTGGCTACGACCGCGCTCTACGAGCTCGAGCGCACCGGTGGCCGCTACGCGCTGTGCACCATGTGCATCGGCGTCGGCCAGGGCATCGCCATGATCATCGAACGGGTCTGAGCCGATCTGCCGACGGCCTTTCGGACCGGAGTTTTCGGAGTCACAATGGCGGGCGAAACATCCGTGCGAGGCGAGCATGCCCAAGATCCTGACCCAAGCCCAGGTCGATCAGTTCTGGAACGACGGCTACGTCTTCCCCCTCGACTGCTGGACGCCGGCCCAGGCGGCCGAGGCGCGAGCCAAGCTGGAGGCCTACGAGCGGACGCTGGACGATGACATCCACAAGCACCTGCGGGTGAAGGTGCATCTGAGCTTCATGTGGCTCTGGGATCTCGCCCACAACCCCAGGATCCTCGATGCGGTGGAGGATCTGATCGGCCCGGACATCCTGCTCTACCTGTCGACGCTGTGGTTCAAGGACGCCCGTGACGGCCGTTATGTCTCCTGGCATCAGGATTCGGCCTATTACGGGCTCGAACCGCACGACGTGATCACGCTGTGGTTCGCTTTCACCGACTCCAACGCCGGCAACGGCTGCGTGCAGATCATCCCGGGCAGCCACAGGGAGCCGGATCATCGGCATGTCGAGACCTATGCGGCGAAGAACCTGCTCGCGCGCGGCCAGTCGATTGAGGACATCGACGAATCCAGGGCCGTCAAGCTCGAGCTCCGGGCCGGCCAGTTCTCCATGCATCACGAACGGCTGATCCACGGCTCGGAGCCCAACGATTCCGATGACCGCCGGCTCGGCATGTCCTTCACCTACCTGCCCACCCGGGTGCGCTGCACCCTGCCCGACCGGACGGCGATCCTGGTGCGCGGCAAGGATGACTACCGCCACTGGAAGTGCGACCCGGAGCCCCGCCACGACCTCGATCCGGTGTGCATGGAGGCCATGGCCTACTGGATCAAGGGCTACGCCGACCCGACGGTCGTCCAGGAAGCGGCCCGGGCGGGGTAGGCCCGGGCCGGTCGTCCAGGACGTGCCCTAGGCCAGCGCGTCGAGGTCGGCGAGCACCTGGTCGGGGTGCGCGGCCGGCTTCACGTTCGGGTAAGCGGCCGCGACCTTGCCGTCGGGGCCGATCAGCACAGATTTGCGCGGTGCGCGCGGGGCATCGGCTTCCGCAACCCCATAAGCCGTCGTCGTCCGGTGGTCCTGGTCGCTCAGGAGATCGTAGGGAAAGCCGAACTTCTCGCGGAACTTACGGTTCGCTTCGGGCGCGTCGTAGCTGATGCCGAGGATGACGGTGTTACGCTGGGCAAAATCCTGGATTCGATCACGGAACCCCTGGCCTTCGGTGGTTCACCCGGGCGTGTCGGCCTTGGGGTACCACCACAACAGGACGTATTTGCCGGCGAAATCCGCGCGCGAGACCACCGCGCCGTCCTGGTTGGTCAGCGAGAAGGCCGGCGCCTCGCTGCCGGCTTCGATCAAGGACATCGAACCTCCCCCTTATCCTTGCCGCAGGGCCGCAGTCGGCCAGTGCAGCAGCATCGCAGATTGCCGCACCAGACGGTTCCCGGCGCCACCCCGGGACAATAGACCTGCTTGACGGAATCTCCAAGGCGTCCGAGAGGGCGTCGTGCCGGCCGGGCGATCGCGGGACGACTGAGCGGACCGGGCATCGGCAACGTGCGGCGGGCCATGGACGGGCGATCCGTGCGGGTCTACAAACAGAACCGGCGCGCGGACATGGCCAAGGCCGGCCCGGGCGCGTCCGGTTGCCTCAGCGTTATTCACCGTGCGAACCAGGACCTGTCAGGATCCGATGCCCAGGTTCGATCTGCCGCAACCGGTCGATCGGATCGACCTGCGCATGCGTGACGGTGCGCCGATCACCGTGGTGCGCCACGGCAATGTCGCCGGCAGGCGGCTGGTGCTGAGCCATGGCAACGGGTTTGCCATCGACGGCTACTATCCGTTCTGGAAAGTGGCGCTGGCGCGTTACGAGATCGTGTTGTTCGACCTGCGCAATCATGGCCGCAACCCGCCGGCGGCCGGCTGCGATCACGGCTACCCCTCCTTCATGGCCGATTTCGCGGAAGTTCACGACGCGGTGGCGGCGCGCTGGGGCGCCAGGACCACCGTCGGGGTCTTCCATTCGATGTCTGCTCTGAGCGCGCTGCGCATGGCCCTGGACGGGCGCTGGCATTGGGATGCGCTGGTGCTGTTCGACCCGCCGGTCATGCCGCCGCCCGGCCATCGCGCGTTCGAGGCGATGGACCTGGAGGGTCGCGAGATCTCGCGGATCGCCGCCGGACGGGCCGACCGGTTCGCCGATCCGGCCGATCTGGCGCGGCTTTACGCCCGCCGGTTTCCGGACTGGGTGCCCGGGGCGGCCGGGCTGGTCGCCCGCGCGGTCCTGCGCCGCGACGAGGCGGCCGGAGACTGGCGGCTCGCCTGTCCGAAGGCGCTGGAATCCAGGATGTATCTGGCCAACCGGACGCTTGACATGTGGCCGCGCGCGGCAGATTTCGCGCGTCCGACCATTCTGGTCGGTGCCGACCCCCGGGCCGACCGCGCCGAGGCGGTCGCGAAATCCTGCGCCGCGCTGCACCGGGACGGCGGCATGCGCTATGCCACCGTCCCCGGCACCGGCCATTTCCTCCAGCTCGAGCGGCCGGAGGAATGCTGGCGCATCGTGGAGGACTTTCTTATTGACACGCAGGTGGCAGGGTGATCGCCCCGCGGGTCTTCACCGTGCCTGCGCCGCGCCAGCGCTGCGATGCGGTCATGGCGGACGGTGCGCGCATTATTTTGCGGCAACACGGCAATCCGCACCGGCCGCGGCTGATGCTCGCCCACGGCAACGGGTTTGCGATCGATGCCTATTACC
>CAYFYS010000123.1:0-6312 GCA_964347365.1 uncultured Rhodospirillaceae bacterium
CCAACGCCCGCCGCCGCTGTTCATACTGTGCGACATCTCCGGATAGATGAGCCGCTACACCCGGATGTTCCTGCATTTCATGCACACGCTGACCAACGATCGCGACCGGGTTCACACCTTCCTGTTCGGTACGCGGTTGACCAACGTGACGCGGTTCCTGCGTCAGCGCGACGTCGACGTCGCGCTGACCAGGATCACCGCAGCGGTCGAGGACTGGTCGGGCGGCACCCGCATCGGCGAAAGCCTGAACGGGTTCAACCGCCACTGGTCGCGCCGGGTGCTCGGCCAGGGCGCGGTGGTGATCCTGATCAGCGACGGGCTCGACCGAGACGCCGGGCGCGGGCTGACCGAGGAAATCGAGCGCCTCCACAAGTCGTGCCGCAGGCTGATCTGGCTCAACCCGCTGCTGCGCTTCGAGGGCTTCGAGCCGCGCTCGCAGGGCATCCGGTCGCTGCTGCCCCATGTTGACGAGTTCCGGCCGGTGCACAATCTTCAGAGCCTGGACGAGGTGATCACCGCGCTCAGCCGCCCCGCCGGCCGGCGCAGACAGGGAATGGAAGAATGGCTGCAGATGCTCTGGACATGAACGCTCCGGCCAAGGACGACGAAGTGTTGAACGAAGCGCGACAATGGCGCCGGCAGGGTCGCGCGGTCGCGCTGGCGACAGTGATCAAGACCTGGGGTTCCTCACCCAGGCCGGTCGGAAGCCACCTTGCGACCGATGCGGACCGCAACTTCGTCGGCTCGGTATCCGGCGGCTGCATCGAGGGGGCGGTCATCCACGAGGCGCTGGAGGTGATGGCGGACGGCAGGCCCAGGATCCTCGAATACGGCGTGACCGACGAACACGCCTGGGAGGTCGGGCTCGCCTGCGGCGGCCAGGTCCAGGTCTATGTCGAGAAGCTCGATTAGATGAAGACGGCGACCCTCGAACGTCTCCTGGACGACCGCGCGGCCAAGCGGCAGTTCGCCTTGGTCACCCATCTCGAAAGCGGCCGGCAGATGCTGGCCTATCCCGACCGCGCCGAGGGCGAGGTCGCGCTTGATGACGGCCTGCGCACGGCGATCGACGCGGCGATCCGCGACGACAGATCGACCACGGTCGAGACCGGGGCGGGCACGGTATTCGTCCAGGTCTTCAACCCGCCGCTCAGGATGCTGATCGTCGGTGCCGTCCACATCGCGCAACCTCTGGCCCGCATGGCCGCGGTATCGGGCTATGACGTCACCGTGATCGATCCGCGCGGCGCCTTCGCCACCGGGGACCGTTTCCCCGGTGTTACGCTGATCAACGAATGGCCCGACGAGGCGCTGCCGCGGCTCGATGCCGATCGGCGCACCGCGGTGGTCACCCTCACCCACGATCCCAAGATCGACGATCCCGCGCTCGCGGCGGTGCTGCGCTCCGATGCCTTCTACATCGGCGCGCTGGGCAGCCGGCGGACCCATGCAGCACGGGTCGCGCGGCTCGGCGAAGCGGGTTTCGCCGCACACGAGATCGCGCGCATCCACGGCCCCGTCGGGCTGTCTCTGGGTGCCGTCTCGCCGGCCGAGATCGCGGTCTCCATCCTCGGTCAAATCACCGAGGTGCTGCACCGCAAGGACAACGAAGCGGCGTGAAGTTCGGCCCGACCCGGCTGGCCGATGCCGAGGGTGCGCTGCTTGCCCATGCGATGCGCCTGGCCGAGCGGCGCTTCAAGAAGGGCCATGTGCTGGACGCCGCCGACCTCGCCATGCTCCGGCAGGCCGGGCATGAGACGGTGATCACCGCGCGGCTAGAACCGGGCGAGGTGGGCGAGAACGCGGCCGCCGGCAGGCTCGCCGGGGCGGTGACGGGCCCCGGGCTCGGTTGCGACAGGGCGTTTACCGGACGGACGAATTTGCGCGCGAACGCGCCGGGTCTGGCGGTCCTCGACAAGCCGGCGATCGATGCGATCAACGCCGTCGACGAGCGGCTGACGATCGCCACCGTCGCACCGTTCCAGCCGGTCGCCGCGCGCGGCATCGCCGCAACGGTCAAGGTCATCCCGTTCGCCGTGCCCGAGGCCGTGCTCGACACAGCGGTGGCGATCGCGCGCGCGAATGCGCCCGTGGTGCGGATCGCAGCCTTCGCACCGCGCCGGATCGGCCTTGTCCAGACCGTGCTGCCCGGCCTCAAGCCGGAGCTTGCGCAAAAGACGATCGCGGCCACGCGCGCGCGCCTTGCGCCGATGGGCGCGGTGCTTGCCCGCTGCGAACAGACCGCCCATGAGGAGGGTGCGCTTGCTGGGATGCTCGAGGCCTTTCGTGCCGAGGGCATCGCCATCGCCCTGGTGCTGGGCGCTTCGGCCATCGTCGACCGGCGGGACGTGATCCCGCTGGCGCTGGGGCGGGCGGGCGGTTCCATCGAACGCCTGGGCATGCCGATCGATCCGGGCAATCTGACGCTGCTGGGCCGGCTGGGCGCGATGGACGTCCTGGGCCTTCCGGGTTCAGCGCGCTCGACCCGGCTGCACGGCTTCGACTGGGTGCTGCAGCGCCTGGTGGCCGGTGTGCCGGGGCCCGGCCAGGACATCGCCGCCATGGGGGTGGGCGGGCTGTTGAAGGAGATCGCAAGCCGACCCCAGCCGCGCGAGGGCGCGCCGTCCGCTCGCCCGGCCGCCGGCCGCGTTGCCGGCGTCGTGCTCGCCGCCGGCCGATCCCGCCGGATGGGCCGCATCAACAAGCTGCTGGCCGAGATCGACGGGGTGCCGATGGTCGCGCGCACGGTGGAGACCCTCCTGGCCTCGCGCGCCGATCCGATCCTGGTGGTGACCGGTCACGAGGCCGAACGTCTGCGCGATGCGCTCGCAGACCGCCCGGTGCGCTTCGTCCACAACCCGGACTACGCCAGCGGGCTTGCGACGTCGCTGCGCGCAGCGCTGGCGGAGGTCCCCGAGGACGCCGACGGCGCGGTGCTCTGCCTCGGCGACATGCCGCGCGTGCGCCCAGCCCATCTCGACCGGTTGATCGCCGCCTTCGCCGCCGACGACCGGCCGGCGATCTGCGTGCCGACCCATAACGGCAGGCGCGGCAACCCGGTGGTCTGGCACCGGCGCTTCTTCGAGGAGATGGCTCAGGTCGCCGGCGATACCGGCGCACGCCACCTGATCGGCGAGCACGCCGAATCGGTCATCGAGGTTGCGATGGACGACGGCGGCGTGCTGGTCGATGTGGACACGCCCGAGGCGCTGTCGGCTGCGCGCGGCGCATCGGGCTGAGCCCTGAACGCTACTTGGTCGCTTCCTTGAGATAGGCCAGAAGGTTCTCGCGATCGGCCTTCTTCTTCAGCCCGGCGAAGGCCATGCGGGTCTTAGCCCTTCGCTTGCCGATATAAGACCCGATATAGCGTTTCGTCTTGGTCATGTAGGCGAGAAAGGTCTCGTCGGTCCACACCAGCCCGGCCGCGCCAGCGGCCTTCATGTCCTTGGAGTACCTGAACTTCTTGAGTGTGCCGGCCTGGCGGCCGAACATCTGGTACAGGGTGGGGCCGACCGCCCGTTTGCCGGCGACAAGCTTGTGACAGGCACGGCACTTGTTGAAGACCTTCTTTCCCTTCGCGGCATCGCCGGCCGCCAGGGCCGGGGCGCCGGGCGCTGTCGCGCCGAGAACCAGTCCGAGGAAGACGAAGAACATACACAGAAACCTGGTCACGGGGTGAACTCCCTTTCCATCACAGACGGGCGCGGCCTGATCGAGGCGCCGCGACCCGGGCCAGTCTACCACAAGGCGCAACGACGGCGATCCCGGTGTAGCCATTTGCCGCAGCCCGGGCCTTGCTCCGACGCCCTGCCCCGCCGGGCGCGGGGGCGCGGGCCGGTTCAGGCGACCGCCCGCACGCCCCGGCCCGCCGCGCTGTTCAGATAGGCCTCGGGCAGGGTGCGGTGCACGCGCATCAGCGAGCCGAAACCCTCGATGACGTCGTCGTAGCCGTTGGCGCGCATCGCATACCAGTAGGTCGCGGTGTTGATGGCGATGACCGGCTTGCCGAGCCATTTCTCTGCCTCGCCGGCGAGCCGCGCCATGGCGAGGTTCGTGCCGCACTGGACCAGCGCCTCCACGCCGTAAGCGTCGAGTTCGATCAGCCCCTTGCGCAGATCGTCCTCGCTCACCTGGGCGATCATCGCCGGGCTCTGGCATTTGAGCCCCTTGACGGCAACGACCTCGAAGCCGCAATCCTCGAAGAACTTCCGGACGTTCTCGTCACCGACCGGCCAGTAGGGGGTGAGCACGCCGATGCGCCTGATCTCGCCGTAGCACCGCAGCGCGGCTTGGCACGCATCGGCGCCCATGGCGACGTCGAGCCCCGAAAGCTCCCTGACCCGCTCGCGCAGTTCGATCGACTTGGCGAGCCCGTCCCAGAAGGTTTCGGCCGACATCCCCATCACGATGTAGTCGGGGTTGCAGGTCAGCACGCGCAGGATCGCGTTGTCGAACTCGCGGCGGATGTTGTCCATCAGCCGGTTGAAATCCTCGTCCGAATGGACCGGCTCGTCCGGGATCCAGATGCGCACATGGTGGTTGGTCACCCCGCGCGGGCGCATGTCGTCGAACTCGGGCTGGACGGAGGTGTTGGTCGAAGGCGCGATCACCCCACAGTTGGCCCGCCAACCGATCGAATCCGTCATCATCAGCGCTCCGTTCGTGCCCGCTCAGCCGCCGGCGGCGATGCCGGCCTGGCCGGGGGTCAACGCCTCCAGAGCGCCCATGACCTCCGACAGCGGCATCACGTCGGCATATTTCTGGTCCATGTCGAACAGGTTCGCCTCGTGCGGCCCCTCGGCGCGATCGCCCGAACACTCGCGCGGGACGATCGGCCGGAACCCGAAACCCATCGCATCGACCACCGTCGCCCGCACGCAGCCGCTGGTGGTGCAACCGGTGACGATCGCGGTATCGACGCCCTTCATGGCCAGCCAGTTCGCAAGGTCGGTGGAAAAGAAGCCCGACGGGTAGAACTTGCGGATCACGCGCTCGCCCGGGCGCGGCGCGAGCTGGTCGACGATGGCCGTGGCATGCGTGCCGGGGACCAGCTTGCGCAGGCCCGGCGACTTCAGGTTGAAGATGCCGTCATCGCTGCCGTCCGGCGCATAGCCGTGGCTGGTATAGGCGACCGGCAGTTCGTGGTGGAGCGCACCCGCCAGCCGATCCTCGGTATGATCGCTAGCCGACTGGATGCTGCCGCCGCCGAACATGTCCGGGTCGTTGAAGGCGTTGATGAAGTCGATGATGATCAGGGCCGGCTTGTCGCCGAATCCGACCCGGTGGCCGAACCCCTGCTTTTCATAGACCGCGAGGTCGTCGGACATTGCACTCTCCCGCCCAGGCGGGCCGTCGCCCACCAGGGCAGAGCTTAGCGCCGCCACCGAAGCCCGGCAAGCCGTTGTCCCGGTTCAGCCGCGCCCGGCCGCGGCCGCACGGGTGACGGCCCGGTAATGCACGGCCAGGCTTGCGCCGCGCGCGATCATGAAGGCGCTCAGCGACAGCCACAGCCCGTGATTGCCCCAGACGGGAATCATCGTCCAGCACGACCCGAGATAGACCGCAAGCGAGACGATCATCGCGTTGCGCATTTGGCGGCCGAGCGTGGCGCCGAGGAAGATGCCGTCGAGCTGGAAGGCCGCAACCGAGACCAGGGTCATGGCTACCGACCACCTCAGTTGTGATTCGGCGGTGGTCCGGACCTCCGCAATGCCGGTCAGGAGGGCGATGATCCCCGTGCCCGCCAGGCCGTAGACCAGGGCGAAGGCCGCAGCGGCGGCCAGCGCCCAGATCGAGGAGACCCGGACCGCCTCGCGGACCGCGTCCCGGTCGCGGGCACCGACGGCGCGGCCGACCAGCGCCTGCGCGGCGTGGGCGAACCCGTCCAGGGCGTGGGAGGTGAAGATCTGGAAATTGAACAGGACCGCGTTGGCGGCAAGCGCCACATCGCCCAGCCGCGCGCCCTGGGCAGTGAAATAGGCGAAGGCGAAGACAAGGCAGATCGTGCGCACGAAGATGTCCAGATTGAGCCCCAGCGTCTGGCGCAACCGCGCCGGGGCCAGGACCAGCTTCGGGCCGATCCGGCCGCCTATGGCCGGGCGCGCGCGCAGCACGAGCCAGGCCGCCAGACCGAAGCCGGCGTATTCGGCGATCACCGTGGCGAGGGCAACGCCGGCCACGCCCCAGCCGAAGCCAACGACAAAGACCACGTCGAGGACGATGTTGAGCCCGTTCATGACGACCTGGACGTAGAGCGTCGCCCTGGTGTTCTGGAGACCGAGGAACCAGCCGAGGATGGCGTAGCTGCCCAGC
>CAYFYS010000124.1:0-6272 GCA_964347365.1 uncultured Rhodospirillaceae bacterium
GGTCGAGCGGTGCGTTGAAGAAATAGCTCCCGATCACGTGGATGCAGTTCATGGCCATCTACGCGAACAGCACCACGGCGGAGACGGCGGCCGCCACCCCGTTCAGCCGCAGGCCGAGCCGGCCGGCGGAGAGCCCCTGCCGATGCTCCTGCCGGGCCGCGTTCACTTCATCATTTTCTTGTCATACGCCCTGGCGGTCGCGCGCAGATCGGCGAGCGCCGCGCGGGGATCGTAGCCGCCCTTGGCGGCGCGCTTGATCCACGCCTCCTCGACCGGCTTCATGATCTCGAGAAAGGCAGCCTTCATCTCCGCCGAGGCGGTTCTGATCGAGGTCCCGGCCTGCCTGGCGGCGGCGAGACCCTCGGCATCGCCTTCGTCCCAGTACTTGCCGAGCTTGGCAAAGCCCTCGCCCGAAACGCTCATCAACGCCGCCTGGTCATCGGCCGAAAGCTTCTTGAAGCTCCGCGGGTTGAGCAGGAAGGCGAAGCTGCCATAGTAGAGCCCGCCCGGCATGATCAGGACGTGCTTGGTCACCTCCTTCAGGCGGAAGCCCTTCTGGGTCTCGATCGGCATGAAGATGCCGTCGGCAACGCCGCTGGACAGCGCCTCGTAGACCTTGGGAGCGGGCAGCTTGACCGC
This sequence comes from uncultured Rhodospirillaceae bacterium, assembly GCA_964347365.1. Lineage (GTDB taxonomy): Bacteria > Pseudomonadota > Alphaproteobacteria > MPNO01 > MPNO01 > CAYFYS01. The sequence goes on from CAYFYS010000124.1 coordinate 640, forward strand.
GGTGACGCCGAGCGCCTTGCCGACGAGGCTGCCGACGCCGCCGGGCACGCGGATCTTCATCCCCCTGAGATCGGAGAGCGCGCGCAGCGGCTTCTTGGTCTGGATCACCGCCGGGCCGTGCGACTGCAGTCCGATCAGCACCACGCCGCGATGCTCGTTGGCCTTGTGGAGGTATTTCTGATGGACCCGCCAATAGGCGACCGCCGCCGCCTCGGCGCTGGTGCCGAGATTCGGCATCTCGACGATCTGGGTGGCGACGTAGCGGGTGTTGTAGCCGTGGAAGATCCAGCTCGCATCGGCGATGCCGTCACGGGCGACGCCAAACTGCTTGAGCGGCGAGGCGAGATTGTATTCGAGCTTGATCCTGACCCGCCCTTTGGTCGCATCCGAAAGTGCCCTGCCCCAATCGGGCCAGATCTTGGCGTTCACGAAATGGGTCGGCGGCGCCCAGCTGCTGACCCGCAGAACCGTCTCCGCCGAAGCGGCGTGGGCGAACAGCAGCGCTCCCCAAGCGGCCCCGATCGCCACATAAGCCGTCTTCATCTTTGCCTCCTTTGCGAATATCGGCCCATGATGGCGCAAATCGATCCCGGTCACAACGCGCCCGGGGCGGTGTGGCAGGACCGGTCCACGGGGCGCGGGAGCGCGGCTTGCCCCACCGCGTTCTTTCGCGATAACGGAAACGACGACAGCAACCGGAGGCCGTGATGACCAGCAAGGCGAAGCTCTACAACTGGAACGACCTGCCGCGCGAAATCGTGCGCAAGGGGGTCGAGCGCTGCGGTTTCCGCGGCGAGGACGTGCTGTTGGTGATGAACTGGCTAGCGCCGGGGATGGACGTCAACCCGCACAGCCATCCCTTCGAGCAGTTGGTGTGCATCGTCCGGGGCCGGGTGCGCTTCCATGTCGGCGAGGAGGTCTTCGAGGCCGGACCGGGGAGCTGGCTGCGCATCCCGCCCGGGGTTTCGCACTGGGCCGAGCCGCTGGGCGATGAGCCCGCGCTCAATCTCGACGTGTTCGCACCGATCCGGCAGGACTACCGCCACCTGGTGGAATATCAGGAGCCCGACTTCGCGACCGGCTGACCCCAGGCGTTCAGCCGAACTTCCCGATCGCCGTCCACCACAGATAGAGCAGCGGCAGCATGACCAGCCAGGCTACGGCCAGCATCGCCACCTGCAGACGGATCAGATGGCCGGCCCGCACGCCGGCGAGCTGGATGGCAAGGATCATCGGCGGGAGCTGGTAAGGAAAGACCGTCATCGCCCATGTCACCACCTGGGCCTGGATGGCGGTGGCGAGCGGCCAGCCGGCCGCCTGGGCGATTTCCGGGGCGAGGCTCGTCATGATCGCCGGCTGGCCGGGGATCGTGGCGACCAGCGCCATCACAGTGCCGATCGCGCAAACGATCACCAGGTTCAGCGCATCCTGGCCCGGACGTGGCGCGACGGCGTCGAACAGAACGACAGCAAGCCGCGTACCGAGACCGGAATGCGCGAGCACGGCGCCGGCGCCGATGACCCCGGCAATGAAGATCCAGGGTGCGAAGTTGATCCGGGTGACCATCGTTTCCGGCCCGGCGATCCCGATCCGCGGCATCAGCAGCAGCACCGCGGCGCCGACCGCCACCCACGCCGGCTTGATGCCGTGGGCGAAGTCGGTGATCCACAGCACCAGAGCGAGCGCGAGGACAAGCGCCACCTTCATCTCGCCGGGGCCGGGTGGCGACGTCGTCTGCGCATCGGGGCGCGCTCCGGGCCGGTCGGGCAGGATGCGGTACAGGACCAGCGGCAGGGCGATCACCGGGACGACGCCGACAACCGGATAGAGGGTGATGAAATAATCCGCCCAGGTGAAGGTGATGCCGTGGATGCTCTCCGCAGCACCTGCCATGACCAGATTCGGCACCGCGGCGGGCAGGACGGCGAAGCTCGGATAGATCGCGCCGGCGCCGACCGCCAGCACCAGGCCGGCGCGGCCGTTGCTGCCCGGAGCGAACCCGAACCGGTCGGCAAGCGCCATGAAGATCGGCACCAGGACCACGATCCGGCCGGTGTTGGAGGGGACCAGGAAGCCGATCAGCGCCGCGATCGCGACGGCCGTGGCGAGGATGCCGAGATAGCACCGCGCCAGCCGTCGCATCAGCCGGGCGGCGATCCGTTCGCCCAGCCCAGTCGACTGAACGCCGTAACCGATGATCAGCCCGCCGAAGATCATCCAAGCGCCGGTCGAATGGAAACCCGAAAACACCACCTCGGCCGGACTTCCCCCGAAGGTCACCGCCAGGAGGAAGAAGATGACGGCCGCGAAATATTCCGGCAGCACCTGGGTCGCCCACAGCCCCAGCGCGACGGTCAGAACACCGGCGGTCCGCCAGATCGCAGGCGATTCCGCAGGCGCGGGCAGAAACCAGACCACCACCCCGGCGAGGACCGCCAGTGCCGCGAGGATCGAACGCGGGGCCATGGGTGGTACGCGCGGCCGCTACCGCGTCTGGATCGCGCCGATGCGCAAAGCGGACCCGCCGGGTGTCCGGCGGTCGGTGCGGCGGCAGATCGCGACCGGATCGATCTCCACCCCGCAGGTGATCGCGCCGCAATGGCATCGGCCGTCGCTCTTCATCTCCTGGCTCCCTTCGGGCGCAGCGCGGCCGGGAGGCGCAGCGCTCTGGCGAGAAGATGCGCAGGTTGCGATCGCGGGGTCCAGGACCGGACGGAGCAGGCACGGCGCGCCGCCACCCGAACGCCGCAGGCGCGTTGCATCCCCGGGGGCAGCGTGGTGGTATGGGAGCGTTGAACGGGTTCGGCGGAGGGCGCGGGAGCGCGATGTCCGAAGAGGTGAAGCGAGGCGACCGGCTGGCGGGCAAGGTCGCGCTGGTGACCGGCGCCGGCGCGGTCGGGCGCGGTTGGGGGAACGGCAAGGCCACGGCAGTGGTCTATGGCCGCCAGGGCGCCCGGGTGTTTGCAGTCGACATCAATTTCGAGGCCGCCGAGGAAACGGCGCGCATCATCCGGAGCGAAGGCGGCGAGGCGCTGGCCCATGCCGCCGACGTCACCAGGCCGGGCCCGGTCCGCGCGATGGTCGAGGCCTGCACAGCGTCCTACGGCCGCATCGACGTGCTGCACAACAATGTCGGCGGCGTCGGGCCCGGCCGGGCGCTCGACACGGTCACCGAGGAGGACTGGTACGAGACCTTCGACGTCAACGTCACCTCGGCGTTCCTTACCTGCAAGGCGGTCGTGCCCGTCATGGTCGCGCAGGGCGGCGGTGCGATCGTCAACATCTCCTCGATCGGCGGGATCAGGCACTTGAACGTGCCGATGACCACCTACGCCACCGGCAAGGGCGCGCTCAACGAGCTGACCCGCAATATCGCGCTGCAATATGCTTCGAAGAAGATCCGCGCGAACTGCGTCCTGCCCGGCTATATCGACACGCCGTTCACCCGCCGCGACATCAAGGGCAAGCCGTCATACGCCTACAAGGGCTACACCTCGGCGGAGGAATACGGCAGGGCGCGGGATGCGATCGTGCCCATCGGCCGCATGGGCACCGCCTGGGACGTGGCCTACGCCGCGCTCTATCTCGCTTCGGACGAGGCGTCCTACGTCACCGCGCAGACGCTGGTGGTCGACGGCGGCGTGACCTCGACCTGTCCGGGGGTGTAGACCGTGACCGGTTTCGATGCGGCCGGACGACCGCAGGCGCGCGGGTCGGGCCCGATAACGGGGATGGACCGGCCCGACGACGGGCGGCGGGGTCCTGATCTCGAGGCGATCGATTTCTGGATCTTCGACCTCGACAACACGCTCTATGACGTGCCGCCCCTGATGCATGCCGAGATCGACCGCCGCATGGGCGCCTTCGTCGCCGACTTCCTGGGGGTCGATGAAGCGGAGGCCCGGCGCGTCCAGAAATCCTATTTCCGCCAGTTCGGGCTGACCCTGCGCGGGCTGATGCTCAATCACGGGCTCGACCCGGCGGAATACGAACGCCGGATGGCGGGGCTGGATATCACCGAGATCCGCCCGACCGAGGGGCTGCGCGAGGCGCTGGCCGCGATCGAAGGGCGCAAGGTGATCTTCACCAACGCCTTCGCCAGCCACGCGCGGGCGGTCCTAGACCACCTGTCTATGGGCGCGTATTTCGAATCGATCCACGACATCGCCGCCATGGACTACCGGCCCAAGCCGCATATCGACACCTACCGCGTCTTGTGCGACCGCTATGGCTTCGATCCCGCGCGCACGGTGATGCTGGACGACATCCCGCACAACCTGGAGCCGGCCGCAGTGCTTGGAATGACGACCGTGTGGCGGCGCACCGATGCCGCCTGGGCAAGGGGCGTGGAACCCGGAGCGCACATCCACCACGCCACGGAAGACCTCGCCGGCTGGCTCAACGGCGCCGTCGGGCCAGGTTGACACGGCGCGGCGCCGGGAGGATTTTCACCGCTGCTCCCCGTCGTCGAGGCCCGCCCGCCATGACCGACCGAGACCTGCGATCGACAATCGATGCCGCCTGGGAGGACCGCGCGCAGATCTCGCCGGAGACCGGCGGCGCTGTCCGCGAGGCGATCGAAGCCGCGCTCGACGGGCTCGATGCCGGCACGTTCCGGGTTGCGGAGAAGGACGGCGCGCACTGGCGCGTCAACCAGTGGCTCAAGAAGGCGGTCCTGTTGTCCTTCCGGCTGTACGACATGGCGCCGATGCAAGGCGGGCCGGTCGATCCGTCGCGCGGCGCGACCCCCTGGTTCGACAAGGTCGCGCCCAAATTCGCCGGCTGGGACGAGGCGCGCTTCCGCGCGGCGGGATTCCGCGCGGTGCCCAACTGCGTCGTGCGGCGGTCGGCCTATATCGCGCCCGGCGTCGTCCTGATGCCGAGCTTCGTCAACCTGGGGGCCCGCATCGAGGACGGAACGATGGTCGACACCTGGGCGACCGTCGGCTCGTGCGCGCAGATCGGGCGCAACTGCCATATTTCGGGCGGCGCCGGGATCGGCGGCGTGCTCGAACCTCTCCAGGCCGATCCGGTGATCGTCGAGGACGATTGCTTCATCGGCGCCCGCTCGGAGGTCGCCGAAGGCGTACTGGTCGAGCGCGGCGCAGTGCTGTCGATGGGGGTCTTCATCGGCGCCTCGACCAGGATCATCGACCGGGCGACGGGCGAGGTCCATTTCGGCCGCGTGCCGGCCTATTCCGTGGTCGTGCCCGGGACGCTGCCCGGCAAGGCGCTGGCCGACGGCACGCCGGGACCGGCCCTTTACTGCGCGGTCATCGTCAAACGGGTTGACGCGAGTACCCGGGCGAAGACCTCGATCAACGAGCTGCTGCGCGATTGAGCGGGATCGTCGAACCCTTGGAGCTTGCCCGGGCGCTGGTGCGCTGCCCGAGCGTCACCCCGGAGGACGGCGGCGCGCTTACCGCCCTGGCCGGCGTCCTCGACGGGCTGGGGTTCCAATGCCACGAGCTGACGTTCTCCGAGCCCGGCACGCCGGCGGTCCGCAACCTCTATGCGCGTCTGGGTACAGGCGCGCCCCATTTCTGCTTCGCCGGCCACACCGACGTCGTGCCCGTCGGCGATGCCGCTTCCTGGTCGGTCGATCCCTTCGGTGCTGAGATCCGTGACGGCAT
>CAYFYS010000125.1:0-6268 GCA_964347365.1 uncultured Rhodospirillaceae bacterium
ATGCCGCCGCCGAACAGCTTGGCCTTCAGCCCCACCTCGGTCGCCGCCTTGACCATGCCGACCGAATCGGGCGGGTAGGAGCCGACATAGACGATGTCGGGGTTGCGCGCCTGGATCGCCCGCACGATCGGCGAGTAGTCGGCCGTGCGCGGCGGATAGCTGCGGTCATAGACGATCTTCAGCCCTATCTTCTTGGCGTTCGCGCGCGCCCCCTTGACAGCGTTGCGCGCAAACTCCGCGTCCGCGCCCACCAGGGCGATGGATTTCGGCGGCGGCGACTGCGCCATCGCCAGCTCGAAGAAGCCGCGCGACCAGTCGGTCAGCGGGCTCGGCCCGGCCGGCATGATCTGGAAATAGTTCGGGTAGTCGAACTTCTCGTTGACCGCCAGGCCGAACAGCGCCGGAAAGACCAGCCCGCGCTGCATGACGATCGGCATCGCCGGCGCGATCAGGTTGGTGCCGTAGCCCGACACGATCAGATCGACCTTGTCGATGTCCAGCAGCTTGGTGTAGATGCCGGGCACCGTCGCCGGGTTGGACTGATCGTCGTAGAAGACCAGCGCGACCTTGCGGCCCAGCAGGCCGCCTTTGGCGTTGATGTCGTCTTCCCAGATTTGCATGGCGATCAGCGCCGATTTGCCGCCCCCGGCCAGCCCGCCGGTGAGCGCCATGCTGAACCCGATCCTTATCGGGTCCGCCGCCCGCGCCGCGCCGCCGACCAGGGTCCCGACCCCCAGCACCGCCACCGCCGCGAAAGCCGCCGCGCCGCGCAGCACGGATCGTCTACCGAGCCACTGCATCCCACTTCCTCCCGTTGGTTTCCGACCGCTCCGGCGGCATCATAGAACAGCCGTCGCATGGTTGTGAATGGTCAACCGGCATCGACGGACAACTGGCCGGGGAGCGTACGCATGCAGATCGGCTTTTTCTTCTGGCCCTATGACCCCGCTTTAACCCGGCGCATGGCCGCAGCGGCGGACCGATACGGCTTCGACATGATCGGCATCGCCGATACGCCGGGAAACGCGATGGATCCGTGGGTGGCCGCGAGCCTGGCGGCCGCGGCGGTGCGCCGGGCGCGCGTTGCGTTGTGCGTCACCAATCTGGTCTCGCGTCACCCCGCGGTCAGCGCCGCTGCGATCGCCTCGATCGATCTGCTGGCCGAGGGGCGCACGGTGCTGGGGATCGGGGCCGGCCACAGCGGGACCGCCAATCTCGGCATGGCCAGATCCGGCGTGGCCGAACTCGACCAGGGCGTGCGGTTTCTCAAGACGCTGCTCGCCTCCGGCGAGGCGACGCTGGATGGCGCGCGGGCGCGCATCCCCTGGATCAAGGCCACGCCCAGGGTGTTCCTCGCCGGCTCCGGGGCGCGCACTCTGCTTCTGGCCGGGGCGGCCGCCGACGGGGCGTTCGTCAACTACGGCATCTCGGCGGATGCGCTCGCCGCCTCGGCCGGGCTGGTGGCCGAGGGCGCGGTGCAGGCCGGGCGCCGGCCGGACGACGTCGAAATCTGGCAGATCGCGAGCCTGGACTGCAGCCAGGATGCGGCGGCTTCCCGGGCGACCGCCGGTACCATTCTCGCCTTCATGGCCGGCGGCTACATCTTCGATACCCCGGACCTCGCCGGTCGCGGCCTGCCCGAGCCGCTGCACGAGCCTTTGCGCGTGCTGCGCAGACGCTACAGCACAAGCCCCGGCGCGGCGGACGCCCGGTTGCTCGATGAGTTCGGGTTGTTCGACTATCTCGCCGGACGCTTCGCGGTCTGGGGAACGCCGGCGGATTGTCTCGATCAGCTCGAGGCCGCGCGCGCGGCCGGGCTGGAACGGGTGATGTTCACCGTCAGCCTCGCCTCCGATCCCGCCCGGACGGTGGAGCTGTTCGGCGCGGCGTTGCAAGGCTGGTCGGGGCGCTAGAACCCCTGTAGCCTCACCCTTCCGGCCTCGGCGAAGGGAGCCTCATGCGATGGAACGCCAGCACATCAACCCGGACGGCATCTACAGGCATCCCGCCTTCACCCGGATCGTGACGGTCAAGGGCCCGATGAAGATCGTCTTCATCGCCGGGCAGACACCGTCCGATGAGGCGTATCGCTGCGTTGCGCCGGGCGATTATCGCGCGCAATACATCCAGGTGATGGACAACCTCCAGGTCCAGCTCCAGGCGGCCGGCGCATCCTGGGACGATGTCGTCTACCGGCGGATCTTCGTCCTGGACGTCGACGAATACCTCAAGGTCAGCAGCGATCCCGCGACCCCGGTATACGGCAACCCGGACCAGCCGCCGCCATCGACGATGGTGGGGGTGACGCGGCTGTCCGATCCCGCGTTCCTGATCGAGATCGATCTGACCGCCATCGTTGCGGCGTAGGCCCGGCCAGCCGCCGCCGCGCGGCCAGCGAAACCGCTGCCGGGCTCGCGCCGATGACGTCACCGTCGGCCTTCATCGGCCAGCCGGTCCGGCGGGTCGAGGACCGCCGTTTCCTGCGTGGCCGGGGCACGTTCAGCGACGACGTACGCGCGCCGGGCCAGCTCCATGCGGCAATTCTGCGCAGCCCTGTCGCCCACGGGATCGTGCGTGCGAACGATCCGGCCGACGCCCTGGCGCTACCCGGCGTGCACGCGGTGATCACCGCCGCCGATTTCGGCCCGCACGTGCCGCGGATTCCGATCCGGTTGTTCGCCATGCCGGAGTTGCGTGCGTTCGAACGCCCGGTGATCGCCGCCGAGAAGGTGCGCTTTGCGGGCGAGCCGCTCGCTGTGGTCCTTGCCGACAGCCCCGCCGTCGCTGAAGACGGCCGGGATGCGATCCGCCTCGACATCGAGGCGCTCGCCCCCGTGCTGGACGGCGATGAGGCGCTGGCCGCACCCGCATCGCCCGGCGCGAACGTCGCGGTCGTCTATACCGGCCGGGACGGTGACGCCGAGGCGGCGTTCGCCGCCGCCGCGTACACGCGCCGGGAACGCCTCACCGTGGCCCGCCAGGCCGCGGTGCCGATGGAGCCGCGCGGGCTGCTCGCCGAATGGGACGCGGCGGCGGGCCGGCTGCGCGTCCTCGGCGCGGCCAAGGTCCCCTTCGCCAACCGGGCGGTTCTGAGCGCTTTGATGGGCCTTCCCGAATCCGCGGTCACGCTGGTCGAGCTCGACGTCGGCGGCGGGTTCGGTGCGCGCGGCGAGTTCACCCATGAGGATTTCCTGATCCCCTTCGCTGCGCGCCTGACCGGCCGCCCGGTCAAGTGGACCGAGGATCGGCGCGATCACATGATGACTTCCAGCCACGCCCGCGACGTCGTCTGCGACATCGAGATCGCGTGCACCCGCGCGGGCGCGATCACCGGCCTGCGCGGCCGGGCGGTTTGCGATGTCGGGGCCTATGTCGCCAGCGCCGGCGTGATCCCGGCGCGCAATGTGGCGATGTTCCTGGCCGGTCCCTATGCCATCCCCAACTATCACCTCACATGCGCCGTGGTGATGACCAACAAGACCCCGTCGGGGCCCTATCGCGGGCCAGGCCGTTTCGAGGTCGATTTTTTCCGCGAGCGCATGCTCGATCTCGCCGCGGCAGACCTCGGGATCGACCGCATCGCGTTTCGCCGCCGCAACCTCGTGAGCGCGGCCGCGATGCCCCGCGCCCTGCCCGCGATCGCGCCCGCGCCGGCCGCCTCCGCGCTGGACAGCGGCGACTGCCAGGCAGCGCTCGACCGCTGCCTGGCGGAGATCGGTTGGGCGGAGAAGACGGCCCTCCAGGGTGCCCTGATCGATGGACGCTACCACGGGCTTGGGCTCGGCTGCTTCGTCGAGGGCGGCGCGGCCGGGCCGAAGGAGACCGCACGCTTCCGGCTGGAACCGGATGGCAGCCTCGCCCTGTTCGTCGGCTCGGCCGCGCTCGGCCAGGGACTCCAGACGGTATGCGCGCAGATCGCCGCCGATGAGACCGGCCTGCCGATGGACCGGATCACCGTCCGTCACGGCTCGACCACGCACCTCGAGGAAGGCTACGGCTCGTTCCATTCCCGTTCCGTGGTCATGGGCGGCTCGGCCATCCGCGATGCTGCGGAGAATTTGCGCAGCGCCATCCGCGCGGCTGCCGGACGCTACCTCAACTGCGCCGTCGAGGACGTCGAGATCGCCGCCGACATCGCGTGCGGCCCGAGCGGACGCGCCATCGCCTGGTCGACGCTCGCCCCGCTCACCGCCGACGGCGCGTTCCTGAACACGCGGCACACCTACGCCTTCGGCGCCCATGCTGCCCATATCGCCGTCGATCCCCAGACCGGTGCCGTCGCGCTGATCGACTACGTCGCGTTCCAGGACGTCGGCCGGATCGTCAACCCGATGACGCTCAACGGCCAGGCCGTGGGCGCGATCGTCCAGGGTCTGGGGGGCGCCTTCCAGGAGCGGATGGTCTATGACCGGTCCGGTCAACTGATGACCGCATCGCTTGCGGACTACCTGCTGCCGGCGGCGACGGATTTCGCCCGCATCCGGGCGGCCGCGCTGGAGGACCACCCCTCGCCGGTCAACCCGCTGGGCGTCAAGGGCGCCGGCGAGGGCGGCACCATCCCAGTTGGCGGCGTCATCGCCAACGCGCTCGCCAACGCGCTCGCCGCGATGGGCGTTGCGCCTTGCGTGCTGCCGCTGTCGCCCGACCGGGTATGGGCGTTGATCGCCCAGGCGGCTGCGCGTCGCCAGGCCGGTATGCCCGCGACCGCGGATACGGGACAGCGCATCTGTGGCGACCCCAACGGGAGTCGAACCCGTGTCTTCAGCGTGAAAGGCTGATGTCCTAGGCCTCTAGACGATGGGGTCGCGCGAGCGATAGGTAGCCGGGCGGCGGCAGGAAATCAACCGGTGCTCTGCCAGTCGGGCCGTTGCCGGCTTTCGGGTCGTTTGCTGACCGGGCCGGGCCGGCCGAACCGGCGGATCGCCATGCGCCGGCGCCGGGCGATGGCCAGCTTGAGCGACCAGGAATGGCCGATCCAGGCGCCGAGAATCGCGTACGGCCAGCAGCCTGCCGCCAGGGCCAGGCCCCAGCCTTCGACGATGACGTCGAAATAGGCGCGCAGGGTGCCGATCTCGCCGGCGAGGTAGTCCAGCGCGGCGGCCTCGGAAAAGCGTGCGCCCCATTCACCGGCGAAGACAGCGTAACCGGTCGGGTCGTCCCAGCGGCCGAGCAGCACCTGGCCGGTGAAGTAGAAGACGTAATAGACCGGCAGCACGGTCGCAAAGTTGGTCACCCAGGTCCAGGCCATCGCGTGGATGACGTTGAAGTCCCAACGCGGGTTGATCCGGCGCAGGACGATCCAGCTCAACAGCACCATGGCCATCTGCACGCCGACGGTGGGCGTCAACGCCCAGAACAGGCCGACCGCGACGCCGCGCGCGGTATAGCTCGGCGGATGCCGGCTGCGCTTGATCGGCACGACGAAGCGATAGCGCAGCCAGCGTTGGAGCCGCTCCGACCATCTCCGGTCCCGCCCAGACGTCGCCTCGCCTCTTGCCACGTCCGCCGAAGCCTCCCCGTGCGCGGCACCCTTCCCGAGCAGCGTGCCAGCCGCCGTTTTCCGGCGCACCCTTATCCCAGGCGCGCGGCGTCCTCAATGACCAGCTCTACCGCTTCGGGCCCCCGCCGGGAATCGGCGCGAAGATGACCGGCGACATGCAGCGTCCCGCGCGCGCCCAGCAGGGCATCGCCGAGCGGCGTGCCGGCCGCGCGAAAGGCGATCGCCCGCAGCCGGGGCGCACCCCGCCCGCCGGCCAGGAAACAGCGCACATGCGCGCCGCCGACCACGTCGGCCCGGACCAGGCGCACCGCCGGGAGCGCGAAGCGCGGGCGCGGGTTGCCGGCGCCGAACGGCCCGACCGCCTCCAGCATCTCCACGATTTCCGCCGTCGCGCCGGCCGGCGACAGCGCGGCGTCGATGCCGAGCCCGACCACCGGTGCGCGGAAGTCGAGCTGGCCGCCGACGTGCGCGTTGAGGAAACAGGCCAGATCGTCGATCCGTTCGGCCGCTACCGTGAACCCGGCCGCCATCGCATGGCCACCGCCGTTGATCAGCAGCCCCGCCTGCCGGGCCGCGACCACGGCCGGCCCCAGCGCGGCGCCCGGGATCGAACGCCCGGAGCCCTTGCCGAGCGGGCCGTCGCGCGCGACCACACAGACCGGCCGATTGTAGCTGTCCTTGAGCCGCGAGGCGACGATGCTGATGACCCCGGGGTGCGAGCCTTCACCGGCGACCCGCAGGACCGGCGCGCGCCCTGGATCGCTGCTG
>CAYFYS010000126.1:0-6200 GCA_964347365.1 uncultured Rhodospirillaceae bacterium
GCCGCTGATGCTGCTGTCCGATCTCGCCCAGCACACCAGGAACATCGTCCGGGATCCCCGCGCATCGCTTGCTTTCGATGCCACCGATGGCCATGAGAACCCGTTGAGCGGGCCACGGCTCAGCCTGCTCGGCCGCATCGAGGCCACCGATGACGCCGCACTCATCGGCCGCTACCTGCGGCGCCATGAGGTTGCGGCGGACTATCTGACGCTGGGCGGATTTGGTTTGTTCCGGCTTGCGGTCGAACGGGCGCATCTCGTCGCGGGGTTCGGGGCGATCCACTGGCTCACCCCGGCCGAGATCACGCCGGCGGCCACATCGGCGCTCGCTGCGGCCGAAGAAGAGATCATCGAAGGCATAGACGCCGACCACGCCGGTGCCCTGGCGCGTCACGCCGGAGCCGAGGCGGGCGGTCCCGGCCGGTGGCGGATCACCGGCGTCGACCCGGAAGGGTTCGACCTCGCCGGGCCGGGCGGGCGGCTGCGGGGGGACTTCGGTACGCCGGTCGATGGATCCACGGCGGCGCACGAACGCCTGGTCAAGATCGCACGGGACAGCGCTCCCGGTTGAAAGCATCACGCGCTCGGCCTATCTTCGCCGCCATCGCCAATGCTCAGCCCAAACTGCCGTCGAGGTCCGGTCCTGGAGCCGCCCTGGCGCCGAGCGGGCACCGATGCCGCCGCGCCGGCACCTCAGGAGGGATTCGTGGAACAAACCGGAAGCGTCGTCAGCTCTTACGGGTTGGAGAACCATGGCTTGAGCAACCTCGCGGCCGCCCACTGGAACGCCCCGGTGGCGGCGCTTTACGAGCACGGGTTGCGGCGAGGCGAGGGCGTGCTGGCACTGGGCGGCGGGTTCGTCACCACGACGGGCGAGTACACCGGCCGATCGCCCAGGGACAAGTTCATCGTCGACGAGCCCGGTTCGAGCGCCGATATCTGGTGGGGTCCGGTCAACAACCGGATCGACGAGCCCCACTTCGATATCGTCCATAAGCGCGTCCTGGCCTTCCTCCAGGGCCGCGAGGTCTTCGTCCAGGACGTCTATGCCGGCGCCGACCCGGCCTTCCGGCTGCCGGTGCGTGTGGTCACCCAGTACGCTTGGCACAGCCTGTTCGCCCGCAACATGTTCATTTTGCCCTCCGATGAGGCGCGCGCGGCGTTCAAGCCCGCCTTCACCGTCCTCCATGCGCCGGGCATGCAGTCGATCCCCGAGATCGACGGCACGCGCAGCGAGGCGTTCGTGCTGCTCAACTTCGCCAAGCGCCTGATCCTGGTCGGGGGCACGCACTATACCGGCGAGATCAAGAAGACCGTCTTCTCGGTGCTGAACTACCTGTTGCCCGCCAGGGGCATACTGCCGATGCACTGTTCCTCCAACGCCGGAGAGGGCGGCGAGACGGCGATCTTCTTCGGCTTGTCCGGCACCGGCAAGACGACATTGTCCTCCGATCCGACCCGGACGTTGATCGGCGACGACGAGCACGGCTGGTCCGACAATGGCGTGTTCAACTTCGAAGGCGGCTGCTACGCCAAGACGATCAACCTCTCCGCGGAGGCCGAACCGGAGATCTACCATGCCTGCTTCCGCTTCGGCACGCTGTTGGAGAACGTAGTCATCGATCCGCTCACCCGAGCCCCGGATTTCGACGACGGCTCGCTGACCGAGAACACCCGGGCAAGCTATCCACTCCATTTCCTCGGCAAGGTCGACAGGTCCGGGATCGGCGGCCACCCGGGCAACATCGTCATGCTGACCGCCGATGCGTTCGGCGTCCTGCCGCCGATCAGCCGGCTGACGCCCGAACAGGCGATGTACCATTTCCTGTCGGGCTACACCGCACGGCTGGCCGGCACCGAGCGCGGCCTGGGCAACGAGCCCGAGGCGACGTTCTCCACCTGTTTCGGCGCGCCCTTCCTGCCGCGCCATCCGACGGTCTACGCCAAACTCCTGGGCGAGAAGATCGCCCGGCACGGCGCCAAGTGCTGGCTGGTCAACACCGGCTGGTCCGGCGGTGCCTTCGGCGTCGGCGCGCGCCTGAAGATCGCCCACACCAGAGCGATGGTGCGCGCAGCACTGGAGGGCAGGCTCGCCACGGTCGCGGTCGCGCCCGACCCCAATTTCGGCGTGATGGTGCCGGCCAACGTGCCCGACGTGCCGGTCGAGGTGCTCACCCCGCGCAACACCTGGTCGGACAAGGGTGCCTACGACGACGCGGCCCGCGGTCTGGCGGCGCGCTTCCAGGCGAATTTCCAGCAGTTCGAGAGCGCGGTCGACGACAAAGTCAAGGCCGCCGCCATCCGACCGGCCGCGTAGGGCCCGGCTTCGCCGGCCGGCCGTTCCGGCTCCGGCAGGCAGACGCCGATGGTCACGCCGGGACGAGTGGAAATCGTCGGCGGCGGCTTCGGCGGGCTGGTGGCGGCCGCCGCGCTCGCCGACCGCGGATGGTCGGTCCGCCTGCACGAGCGGCGCGAGGCGATCGACGTCGAAGGCTACGGCATCGCGATCCAGCCCAACATGGCGTTAATCTTCGCCACGCTCGGGGTGAAGGAAGCCGTGCTGGCCGGCGGTGCGCGCATCGACCGACGCGATTCGCTGGACGGCAACGGCAGGCTGCTGATGAGCAGGCCGACCGAGCGCAGCCCCTATCGGATCGACCGACGGCATGTGGTGCGGCTCTTGGCCGAACGCGCCCGTGCGGCGGGAGTAGAGATCGCGCTCGGCTCCGCAGTCGTCGATGTGCGGGCCGATGGCACGCTCAGGACCACGGACGGCGCATACGCGGCCGCCGATCTGGTCGTGGTGGCCGACGGCAGCGCCTCGCCGCTGCGCGAGGCGCTCGGCCTGGTCCGGCGCCATATCCAACAGCGCGACGGGGCGATCAGAGTGACCATCGCGCGCACCGCCGAGGAGATCGCCGCGGCGTACCGGTACGGCTCGGTGATGATCGAGTCCTGTTCCGACCGGCGCCGGATACTCTACTGCCCGGTCAACCGGAAAGAATTCTACGTACTGCTCGGGGCCATGATCGAGGATCGAGCAGCCTGCCGCACGCCGATCGATGTCGGGCTGTGGGCCGGCTCCTTCCCCGCCCTGCGCGGCCTGCTGGAGCGGGTCGCCGCGCAGGGCGATTGGCGTCAGGCGCGCTGGGCACGGTTCCAGACTATCCGGCTGAAGCGCTGGTCGACCGGGCGTGTCGCCGTCCTGGGCGATGCCGCGCACGCGATGGCGCCCTATCTCGCCCAGGGCGCGGGCCATGCGATGATGAACGCGCTCGGCCTGGCGGTCGCCCTGGAGAACGCTGGCGACATCGGGGAGGCGATGGCGGCCTGGGAACGGCGCGAGCGACCGCTGACCGAGCACACCCAGCGCTGGACCCGGATCTACGGCCTGACGCTCGGCCTGCCCAGAGGACTCAAACCGATCTCGATCGGGCTCGAACGGCGCATCCCCTGGGTTGCCGCCCAGTACGTCCGGGCCGCCGGCCATATCCCGACCGGCTGCACGCCCGCTTGATCCCGCGTGTTCGATCCGGCTTGATTCGCGCCCCCACTGGCCGAGGAGGCAGAACCTGATGACAGCCGACATCCAGATCTACAACCCCGAAGCGCTGGGCGCACCGCTCGGCCAATACACCCATATCACCCGGGTCAGGGCCACGGAGTTCCTGTTCGTCGCCGGCATGCTGTCCGGCGACAAGGACGGCAACATCATCGGCGGGGGCGACTTCGATGCCCAATGCACCCAGGTCTTCGCCAACATCCACACGGCCCTGCGCTCGGCCGATGCCGATTGGGCCAACGTGGTCCAGTTCACCACCTACATGGTGCACTCCCAATCGATTCCTGACTTCATGGCTTTCCGCCGGCGCGTCTTTCCGCAGATGTTCGCCGAGGGCAAATACCCGCCCAACACGTTGCTGCTGGTCGATCGGCTGGTTCAGGAGCCATTCCTGATAGAGGTCCAGACGATCGCCGCGGTGTAATGCAGCCCGGGCGGCCCGGTGGTCGCGCGGCGGTCGAACCGCACGGACACGAGCGTAGCAGGTTTCACAGCTCCGCGCCGCGCTTGTCCATCGCGCGCTGCCATTTGGTCCGCATGTCCTCGTCGCACACCAGATCGTCGTCGGGAACGACGGTGATCCAGTCCCTACGGCGGATCTCGTCTTCAAGCTGACCGGGAGCCCAGCCGGCATATCCCAGGGCGAGAAAACTCCTGGCGGGTCCTTTGCCCTCAGCCAGGGTGCGCAGCACGCCGCGGACGTCGGCCAGCGAGACCCTGTCGGTTACCGCGGCCGTGCCCTCACCGGTGTAGTCACTGGAATGCAGAAAGAAGCCCCGCCAGGTTTCAACCGGCCCGCCGTACTGGATGCGGACGGCGCGGCCGGGACCGCCCGGCTGGTCGGTGCCGAAGATCCGCTCCAATATCTCCGTGGCCGGCGCGACGGCGATCAGCCGGTTGACGATCAGACCCATCGCGCCGCGCGCATCGTGGCGCAGCATGAAAATGACGGTTCCGGCAAATCGCGGGTCGGGCATGTGCGGCGCTGCAACGAGCAGCCAGCCGGCGAGCCTGCCGGACGCCGGCGCGGCGGGATCGTCTGCCCTGGCTGCGGTCCCGGTCACCTGGAGAAACACCACCGCTGCGAGACACGCGAGCAGGAACCCGCGCCCGCGCCGCATTCCACCGGATCGGATCATCCCATGACGGGCCTCCGTCACGTCACGCCGGGTATTGCGGCCCCGCCCTCAGCGACAGCCGCCGTCAATCCCAGATGATGTCCTCGCGCTCCACAGCCACCGTGCCGTCGGCATCCAGGCGAACCATGTTGACAGTCCTGGCGAGATCGGGCGAGCCGGAATAATAGGCCGGCACGGCGCCGTTACCGACCTGAACGGCCCGGTTCCAGTGGCCGAGCGCGACATAATCGGCCCCGGTCGCAGCGATATCGGCATCGGAGATCAGCCAGGACGGACGGTGGGCGGCGGTGCCCTGCCCGGCGGAGTCGTAATGGCCGTGCGCCATGACGATCTGCCAGCGGGTCGTGCGCGCACGCGCCCTGGCGAGCGGTGCCATGTCGCCATAATCACGGTGGGCGCGGCCCCAGATTTCGAGATCGAAACGCGGGAAGGCGACCGCTTGGTCGGCGGTCTGGCCGATAACGTGCACGTTGTCCAAGCCGTGAACGGCGCTGCGTTCGTAGGCCGAGCCCGGGGTCAGCGGGTCGTGGTTGCCAGGCAGGATGACGACCGGCATCCCGGCCTCGCCGAGCAGACGGGCCGTTCGCTCGAGCACTGTCTGCGGCAGACGGTTGTGTTCGAACACATCGCCGGCGAGCAGCGTTACGTCCGCGCCCAGGGCGCGCGCGGTGGCCAGAACGCAGCGCAGGCCCCTGGTCCCGTCGCCGTCATGAGCGCGCGCGGTATAGCCGTCATCGACATGAATGTCGGAGCTGTGGGCGACGGCAACCCCGCCGCCCGCATCGCGCGTCAAACCCGCTATCCCCGTAGCGTGGAAGCCCGGTGCAATTGTCGCACATCGCGCGTCGGGGCAAAATACCCGCGCGCGGCCCGCATGGCACGGACCGTGCACGCGCGGGGCACGGGCGCGGGTCTCTCCTGGAAAAGGGCAGCCGATGGGTACGAGCGACTGGCGTACGCCAACGGCGGTGCTGACCTGCGGAACGCTGATCCTGCTGATCTCGTTCGGGCTGCGCCAGAATCTCGGTCTCTATATGGGGGTGGTGAGCACCGACCTCGGATGGAACCGCCAAGTGTTCGCCTTTGCGCTGGCTTTCCAGAGCCTGGTCTGGGGCGCCTCCACGCCGTTCTTCGGCTGGCTCGCGGACCGTTTCGGACCGGCCAGAGTGATCGCCGCCGGCGGTCTCCTCTATGCCTGCGGCCTGTTGGTGATGTCGCAGGCCGCCACCCCGTTGGACGCCACGATCGGGATCGGCGTCCTGACCGGGTTCGGCATGTCGATGACCGGCTTCCCGATCGTCCTTTCGGTCATCAGCCGCATGACCCGGCCCGAACAGCGCAGCGTCTATCTCGGCATCGCCTCCGCCGGCGGCTCCTCGGGACAGCTCATGCTGGTCCCCATGGGACAGTGGTTGATTTCCGATTACGGCTGGACGGGCTCTCTGACGATCATCGCGGCGATGGTCGCCCTCGTGGTGCCGCTGTCCGTCGCGCTTGCC
>CAYFYS010000127.1:0-6171 GCA_964347365.1 uncultured Rhodospirillaceae bacterium
GGCCGCCAGCGCTCGATCACCGGGTAACTCCGCACCGCCGCGCCGGGCGGGATCGCGCTCTGCCCCGGGATCTCTACGCAACACCCCTCGGCGTCGAACAGCAGACCGTGATAGCTGCAGCGCAGCCCGTCGCCCTCGATCCGTCCCATAGACAGGGGCAAGGCCCGGTGGCAGCACCGGTCCTCGAGCGCGACCGCGCGCCCCGCGGCCGTACGGTAGAGCACCACCGGCTGGCCCAGCAGGGTCCGGGCGAGCGGCTCGTCGCCGAGATCTCCGGCCCAGCAGGCGACATACCAGGCATCGCGCAGGAACGGCATCGGGTCTCCCTAAGAGCCCGCCGCACCGGAATCGTGACAGCTTGAACCGTGCGGTGGCCTGTCGCATCATCGGCGATCGGTGTGTGAACGGCAACCGTGCCGGGTGGTGATGTCCTCGATTCCGAAAAGCGACGGCGCGCATTTGTGGACCGAGGATACGCTGACCAGCCTGTTGGCCGGGCTGACGGACCGCACACCGGCTGCGCCGGCGATCCTCGTCGGCGAGGAGAGGATCGATTACGCCGGGCTCAGCGCGCGGGTGGACACCCTCGCAAGGGCGTTCGTCGCACTTGGTATCCGAAGCGGCGACAGCATCGGCGTGCAACTGCCCAACGTTGCGGAATTCCTGGTCGCCGTCCTCGCCGCCGCACGGCTGGGTGCGGTCGTCACCACCATCCACATGCCCTACGGGCCGCGCGAGGCGGCGAACATTCTCGGTCACGCCGGCGCGAAGGCGGTCCTGGTATCGGGTGCAGCCGGCGACCGCTGTCCGGCCGGGGAGCTTTCGGCAGTCGCAAACTCGCTCGCCGACCTCGACCATGTCATCGCCGTCGGCGGGGACGCCCCGCCCGGCACGCTCGCGTTTGCCGACCTCCAGACTGCCGGCGGCGCCCGACCGCTGCCTGCACCGCCGAGGGCCGACGATCCCTACATCATGCTGTTCACCTCCGGGACGTCCTCGAGTCCGAAGGCGGTGCGTACCGACTATCGACGCTTCCTTGCCAACGCCCGCCTGAACCACGCCGAAAAGCGGATGGGGCCGGACTCGGTCATGTTGTCCTGCGCGCCGTATTCGCATCTGTTCGGCCTGTATTCGTTCCACCTGACGCTCTATGGAGGCGGCACGACGGCGCTGGTGCCGACCTTCTCGCCGGCCGGCTTCATCGAAACCTGCGCACGCCTGAAGCCCAGCCACGTCTTCCTTGCCCCAGCCCATATCGCGGCCTGCCGCGCTTCCGGGCTGTTGAACCCCGGACCCTTGTCCTCGGTCGAATACATGGTGGTTTCGGGTGCGGTGGCCATGCCGGACCTCTACCACGACGCCCAGGCGGCGCTCGCCAATGGCCGGATCGCCCAGCTCTGGGGGATGACGGAGACCCAGTGCGGCATGTTCACCCGCCCCGGGGAGTCCGTCGATGCGGCCGCGTCCAGCGCCGGGCGGCCGAGTCCCGGTAACGAGGTGCGGGTCTGCACGCCCGACGACGTGGCGCTGCCCCACGGCGCGGAGGGCGAGCTCCAGATCCGCGGCGTGTCCGTGTTCGACGGCTATTACCGCAACGATGCGGCCAACGCGGACTCCTTTGCCCGCGGCGGCTGGTTCCGCACCGGAGACCTTGCGGTTCTCAGCGCCGAGGGGTCGGTCACGGTCACCGGCCGACAGAAGGATCTGATCAACCGTGGCGGGGTGAAGATCAACCCGGCCGATGTGGAGGAGGCGATCGATCGTCACCCCGACATTGTCCAGTCGGCGATCGTACCGATGCCCGATGCCGTGCTCGGCGAGCGGTCATGCTGCTTCGTCGTCGCGCGTCCGGGCACCGCGCCCGATCTGGACGGCATCGCCGACTGGCTGCGAGGCCAGGGGATCGCCAGGCTCAAATGGCCGGAGCGTCTGATCCTGGTCGATGCTCTGCCCTTGACGCCGCCCCGCAAGGTGATCAAGGGCCGACTCCGCGTCCCCGAAGAGGGCTGAGCATGCCGCAGACCGCGACGCTGAGCATCTCCCGCGATCGGCGCGGCATCGCCACGATCGCCCTCGACCGGCCGGCGGTGCGCAATGCGATGAATCCGCAGATGATGGAAGAGCTCGCCGCCGCCGCCGTCGCGCTGGGCGCCGAGGACGCGGTGCGCGCGATCGTGCTGCGGGGCAACGGCCCGGTCTTCTGCGCCGGTGCCGACCTCAACTGGATGCGCGATATCGAAGGGGCCGGCACGGATGACGTCGCCGCCGATTCACGGCGGCTCCAGGCGATGTATGAGGCGCTTGCGTCCTGTCCGAAGACTACCATCGCCCGGGTTCATGGCGCAGCGATGGCCGGGGCGTTGGGTCTGGTTGCCTGCTGCGACGTGGCCGTCGCTGCGACGGCAACCCGATTCTGCCTTTCCGAAGTCCGGATCGGACTCGCTCCGGGCATCGTCTCGAGCTTCCTGCTGCCCAGAATCGGACCCGGCTGGTTGCGCTATTTCGCCATCGGGGCGGTCGTTTTCGGCACCGAGGAAGCCGTCCGCGCCGGGCTGATCCACGAGACTGCGACCGGTCCGGGCGACCTCGACGTCAAGGTGGAGGCTCATTGCAAGCGCGCGCTCGCCGCCTCGCCCGAGGCCGTGGCGGCAACCAAGGCGCTGTTGGCTGAGATGGGCGCTGCCCGCAATGCGGCATTGTTCGAGACCGCGCTTTCCTGGAACGTTCGCACCCGCAGCTCCCAAGCCGCGAGGGAGGGCATCGGCGCGTTCCTCGAAGGCCCTTCGCCGGCCTGGCGCATCGAATGAGACACCCCCCGGCAGGGCGCTGCCGCAACGGGGGCTATTCCGGTTGAACCGACTGGGCGCCGAGCTGCGGCCAGGCGACCGGAGCGCTTGCCCGCTCGATCCGTAGCGCGCGGTCGAGGCTCGAATCCCAGCGCAGCGCAATGAAGCGCAACCCGTTGATGCCCTCGGCATCCTCGGAGCACAGCCAGACGATCGGATCGCACATGACTTCCGGCTGGATCAGCGCAGCCCGGGCGATACCGCTCGTCTCGGGGATCATCCGCGTGTTCACCGGACCGCCCGGGATCAGGATGTTGACACTCACCCCGGTGCCCTCCAGATCGTGGGCCATGATTCTGGTATGGGCCTCCAGCGCCGCTTTCGAGGGGCCGTAGGCGCCGGCGCCGGGGCGGTACATGGTATTCAGGCTCGTGGTCACGTTGACGATCCGCCCGTGGCCTGCCTCCAGCATTACCGGCACGACGGTACGGGCCATCAGTTGCGGCCCAAAGATGTTCACGTCGAGCATCTGGCGCCAGAGGGCGTCATCAAGCTCCCAGAACCTCGGCGGGTCGGTGAAAAAGTTGCCGCCGATCCGTTCCGGCCCGACGACGGCGTCGTTGACCAGCACATCGAGTCGGCCGAAGCGCGACAGCACCGAATCGAGCGCGGCGCGGGCAGCGTCCGCGCTGGTGACATCGCACAGCAGGTCGATCGCGCATCCCTGGCCGCCGGCGGCCTCGACATCGACCCGCGCGGCCGCGAGCACGTCTTCGTCGATGTCGATCATCGCAACCTTCGCGCCCGCCTGCGCAAGGGCGCGCGACATCGTCCGCCCCATGCCGCGCGCAGCGCCGGTCATCATCACCACCTTGCCCTCGAGAACCCGATCGGCCATGCCTGTCCCCCTCGTCGGTCGTGCCGGTCAGACCGGCGTTGCCTCACCCGATTCCACGATCGTCAGTTCGTTCCGGCCCGCCCCGCCGGCCCGCCGGAAGGCCGCCGCTTCCCGGTATTCGGCCGAGTTGAAGCACATCCGGGCGGCATCCATGGACGGGAATTCGATGACCACGAAGCGCTCGAACGTCGTGGGGCCTTCCAGGGTCTCGTAGGAGCCGCCTCGGGCGAGTACCTTGCCGTTGAACTTGGCCAGGATGCCCGGCACGCGGTCGGTGTATTTCTTGTATGCGGCGGGGTCGTTGATCTTCGCCCGCGCCACCCAATAGGCGACCATCGTCTGCCGCTCCGTTGTGCTTGCAACCGGCTCGATCTCGCGAATCCGGCAGCGTATAGTAGGCTTCGAGCGCTTCGGGAACCAGGAGGAGGCGATGCCGCTCAGCCATCTCGAGCATTTTCTCATCCAGACGGACGACCTCGAAGGCACCCGCAACTGGTATGTCGATGTGCTGGGCATGCGGGTCGGGCCCTCACCCGACTTCAGGTTCCCCGTCTGCTGGCTTTACCTCGGAGAGCGCGATGTTCTACACCTCACCGAAGGTGGCGCCGGGGTAAGCGAGAACCGCAAGACCTATCTCGGTCAACAGTCGGAAGCGACAGAGGGTTCGGGCGTGATCGATCACGTCGGCTTCCGGTGCACCGGCCTTGCCGAGATGATGGATCACCTGCGTGCCAAAGGCGTGGCCTTCAAGGAGCGCCAAGTCGACGACCAGGGTCTCTACCAGCTTTTCCTGATGGATCCCAACGGGGTGAAGGTCGAGCTCAACTTTGCCGCATCGGAGGCCCGGGGCTTCAACGCCGAGGTCATGGCGAGCGCGCTTGAACGATGATCCCCTTGCCCGTACCGCCGAAGGAACGCGCACGATGATCGATCTCTACACTTGGCAAACCCCTAACGGCCGCAAGGTCTCGATCATGCTCGAAGAGGTGGGGCTGGACTACCAACCCCATGCGGTCGACATCACCAAGGACGAGCAGTTCGATCCCGCGTTCCTCCGGATCAGCCCCAACAACAAGATCCCGGCGATCGTCGATCGCGATACTGGGGTCTCGATGATGGAATCGGGCGCGATCCTCGTCTACCTCGCCGAGAAGACCGGCCGTCTCATGCCGGTTGAACCCGCCGAACGCTGGAAGGTGATGGAATGGTTGATGATGCAGATGGGCAGCGTCGGCCCGATGCTCGGTCAGACCCACCATTTCCTGCGCGCCGCCAAGGGCAAGGCGCCCTATGCCGAGGAGCGCTACCTCAACGAGAACAGGCGTATCTATGGCGTACTCGACAAGCGTCTGGGCGGCTCCGCCCATCTTGCCGGCGCGGACTACACGATCGCCGACATCGCGACCTGGCCCTGGATCTCCCGCTACGAGTGGCAGACCATGGATCTCAACGACTACCCCAATCTCAGGCGCTGGTATGCCGAGATCGCCGGCCGTCCGGCCGTGCAGCGGGGCTATGACGTGCCCAACAAGGTCAACGATATACCCCTGCCTTGAGGCTGTGTCTGCCGGGGCGCCGCACGGTGCCGATCGCCCACCTCGAACGGCCGGGATGGTGAGCAGGGAGACAGACGATGATGGTTCAGAGCGCGCCCGGAGGTCAGGCGCATTTCCTCTGTTCAATGCGCGAGCACAACGCGCTGTGCGGACTGTTCGTGCGTGCCTTCGGCAACGAACGGTTCGAGCGTTGCGAGCCGTTCGAGGAGATGGCCCATGTCGTAAGCCACCACGACGACGGCTGGGATGCCTTCGATGCGGCTCCGGAACTGGACCCTGGGACCGGATTGCCCCGCGGCATCGGCGCTACGGCGCCTGCGTCGAGCGGCGCCCTGACAGGTCGGCACTCGGCCGAGGTCAACGAGGTGCACCACCCCTATTGCGGACTGCTGGCCAGCATGCATTCCTGGGGACTCTACAACGCCCGCTATGGCTGTTCGGAGTTCCGTGTCCGGCTCGGTGGATCGACTTCGATCCCGGTTCCCCCATCGGGACCGGTGCGCGCGGCGGTGGATGCGATGCTCGAGGGCGAGATCGCACGGCAGGAGCGGTTGAAGGATGCGCTCGGCAAGCAGCCCGGTGGGCGCGGCCGGATCGATGAACGCCGTGTGATGCAGAACTACAAGCAGCTCCAGTTTTTCGACACCCTGGCGCTTTATTTCCACCTCCGGCATGAGACCGAGCGCGCGCCGGAGGACTTCGTCAAGGTGCCCATGTCGGCCGACCGCGACGCAACGGTTACCCTCACCCCCAGCGGTGATGGCGTCTACGCCCTGGATCCGTTCCCGTTCGCCGGCGACCGGCTCGAAGCGCACTGCGCCGGGCGCTATCTGCGGCCCTACGGCGAGGACGAAGCGCCTGAGGAACTCGCCGCCGCTTTGGCGGCGCTTCCGGCGGCACGCCAGAGCTTCACCCTGGTTCGCGGTTGAGC
>CAYFYS010000128.1:0-6157 GCA_964347365.1 uncultured Rhodospirillaceae bacterium
GAATGGCCAGGTGCTCGCGGGTCTGGGGCATCACCCCGTCGTCGGCCGCCACGATCAGCAGCGCATAGTCGATCGCGGCCACGCCGCACAGCATGTTTCTGACGAACCGCTCGTGGCCGGGGACGTCGATGAAGCCCAGCACCGTGCCGTCGTCGAACCTCAGGGAGGCGAAACCGAGATCGATGGTCAGGTTGCGCAGCTTCTCTTCCGGCAGCCGGTCGGTATCGACGCCGGTCAGCGCCTTGACCAGGAGGGTCTTGCCGTGATCGACATGGCCGGCGGTGGCGACGATCATCGGCCCAGCCGGTCGAGCTGGCCGGTGAAGCCCGCCTCGTCTTCCAGACAGCGCAGGTCCAGGACCAGCGCGCCGTCCCGGATGCGGCCCAGAACGGGCACCGGAAGGGCCGCGAACGCATCTGCCAGGCGCTTGAGCGCGGTGCCGGCCCCCTCGCCGCGGGCTTGCGCCGGGGTGATCGCAAGCCCGCGGCTCGGCAGGAGGTCGACCGGCAGCGCCCCGCTGCCGATCTGGCTGCGGCAGGCGATGACCCGGACGCGCGCGCGCGCGCCCAGCGCGGCCGAGAGCGCCGGCCGGAGCCGGGCAGCGAGGGCGGCGATGTCGGATTCGGCACGGACGAGCTGACGCAGGCCCGGCATGCGTTCGGCGAGCCTTCCCGGGTCGAGATACAGAGCAAGCGTCGCCGACAGGGCCGCAACGGTCATCTTGTCGACCCTGAGCGCGCGCTTGAGCGGGTTGCGCTTCAACCGGGCGATCAGCTCGGCGCGGCCGGCGATGACGCCGGCCTGAGGCCCGCCCAGAAGCTTGTCGCCGCTGAACGTCACCAGATCGGCGCCGGCGGCGAGCGTCTCGCGCACGGTCCGCTCGTGCGGCAGACCCCAGGTTTCCAGATCGGCCAGGGAGCCGCTGCCCAGATCGACCGCAAACGGCACCGCGCGCGCAGCGCAAAGCCTGGCGAGCGCGGCTTCGGGCACCGCGGCCGTGAACCCTTCGATGGCGTAGTTGCTGGCATGGACCTTCATCACCAGCCCGGTCGCGGGGCCGATCGCAGCCTCGTAATCGCCGAGGTGAGTGCGGTTGGTGGTGCCGACCTCGCGCAGCCGGCAGCCGGCCCGGGCCATGATGTCGGGCATGCGGAACGCATCGCCGATCTCGACCAGTTCGCCGCGCGAGACCGGGACCTCCTTGTCCAGCGCAAAGGTGTTGAGCACCAGAAGCACCGCCGCGGCGTTGTTGTTGACCACCGTTGCGGCCTCCGCCCCGGTCAGCCGGAGGATCAGCGCCTCGGTGTGGCGATCGCGGTCGCCGCGCCGTGCCCGTGCGAGATCGTATTCCAGATTGGTCGGCCGACGCGCAGCGGCGACCACGGCCGCGATCGCGCTTTCGGCCAGCGCCGCGCGGCCGAGACCGGTGTGCAGCACCGTGCCGGTCAGGTTGAAGACGGGCCTGAGCGACGGCGTCAGGGCGGCCTCGGCATGTGCCTGGATACGCGCGGCAAGCGCGGCGATCTCCACGGTGCGGCAGTCGGCGATCTCAGCGCGGAGGGTATCCAGCACCGCGCGTGCGCTGTCGCGCACCAGCGCGCGTCCCAGACGGTCGCAAGAAGCTGCCAGCGCCGGTGTTGCGAGCAGCCGATCGACCGAAGGGATCGCGGCCCACGGGTTCGTCTTGTCGTCCGGCACGGTTTGGACGTTACCATGATGGTATCTTCCCCGGAAGCGCGCCCGGCCCCGGCGCTTGCCGTTCGGCCGTTTCTCGGGCATGTCAGCCCGGTTGCGACCGCGCACGACGAACCGGCACCGCGCAGGAGGACAGGTCATGGACGAGGCGGCGATCACCGGGGAGATCCTGTCGATTCTCACCGACCTGATCGCGATCCCTTCAAGCTATCCGCCCGGCGACACCAGGGCGATCTGCGCCTATGCCGGCGAGCGGCTCGCCAGGGCCGGATACGGGGTCGAGACATGCGCGCGGACCGAAGGCGTCGACAACGTCCTCGCTCGGATGGGCAGCGGTGCCCCCGCGATCGTGTTCAACGCCCATGTCGATACCGTGGGCATCGGCGAGCGCAGCGCATGGCGGACCGATCCGCTGGTCGCGACCGTGGTTGAGGGCCGCGTCCACGGCCTGGGCGCCGGTAATTGCAAGGCCTCGATGGCGGTCCAGCTGTGGCTCGCCGAGCGCATCGCTGCGGCGGGCGGACCGGCCGGGGGCGCGGTGGTGTTCACCTTCGTCGGCGACGAGGAGCGGCTGGGTCCGGACGGGCTTGCCTTCCTGCGCGAGACCGGCGCGGTGAAGCCAGACATTTTGGTACTCGGCGCCCAGACCCAGGGCCAGGCATGCGGTGAAGAGCGCGGGGTGTTCTGGTCGCGGCTGACCGCGCACGGCAAGGCCGCGCACGCCGGCGCTCCCGATGAAGGCGACAGCGCGATCCTCAGGATGATGCGGCTGATCGCCGCCCTCCAGCGCGAGCTTGTCCCCCGCCTTGCGGTGCGCCGGCGGTGCGCGCTGAAATCGACCCTCAATATCGGCACCATAAGCGGCTGCCACAACATCAACGCCGTCCCGGCCAGCTGCGTGGCGGAGATCGACCGCCGGGTCCTGCCCGGCGAGACGGTGGCGGCGGCCTTTGCCGAGCTCGGCGCGCTTCTGGCGACCGCCGGCGAGCCGGCGGACAGCTTCGAGATCGAATTTCTCACCGGTACCAACGGTTTCGCTTCGCCGGCCGCCGGCCCGGCGATGGCCGCCTTTCACCGCGCGATCGCGCGCATTACCGGCGCGCCGCCGCGCGACATCCTCGCCGTCGGGGCCAGCGACGGCCGCCACTTCGCCGATGACGGCATCGAAATCCTCACCTTCGGCCCCGGCAACGCAAGCGACGGCCACGCCGCCAACGAATCGGTCCCGCTGGCCGATCTTGCGCCGTGTGCCCTGATTCAGCATGCGGTCATCGAAGATCTGCTGGGTCTTGCGCGTCCGGCCTGACCGCGGCGCCAGCGATCGGGACGCGAAGACGGGGCTGCGGCTAGGGCGGCGTCTTGGGCGCGGCCTCCACCCCCCACACCGCGCTTCGGTCTATCCAGCCGCGCAGGCCCTGGATCTCCACCCGGCACCAGGCCGGCCGGCATTCGATCGGCCGGCCGATCACGCCGCGTTCGACCCGGGCGACCATGCGTGCGCCCGCCGAGGGCGCGCGCCGCAGCGCCCGCGGGCCGTCGATCACCATGATGCTGCGCCGCCTGGACAGGAGCGACTGGTGAATCCAGCCCTCGGTGCCGTCCCAGTCGCGGATCCGCCGCCAGGTCTCGAACGCACCGATGACCTGCACCGGCAGGTTGCGGCGCACGAACACCCAGGCGATCGGATAGCGCCGGCCCGGGCCGATCCGCACGTTGGCCTTCGTGGAGCGCAGCGAGACGAAGCGC
This sequence comes from uncultured Rhodospirillaceae bacterium, assembly GCA_964347365.1. Classification (GTDB taxonomy): domain Bacteria; phylum Pseudomonadota; class Alphaproteobacteria; order MPNO01; family MPNO01; genus CAYFYS01. The sequence continues at coordinate 3,442 of CAYFYS010000128.1, forward strand.
GGGTATTCCGAGGCGGCGGCGAGGATGTTCCCGGCCGACCCGACAGCGCTCAGGACGGCCAATGTGAGAATCGGCAGGAGCAACAGGCGCATCGGCGGGCCTCGGGCGAGACGGCGGGGATCCCGGCCGGTGCACTATAGCCGGCAGACGCCATCGCGCGGTGGTGTCTGGACATCGTGCCGCCGGATTGATAGATCGCGCGGATGGCGGTCTCCAAGCCGGCGGTTCTGCTTACGCGCAAGCTCCCCCACGACATCGAGGCGCGCCTGCAGGCGTGCTACGAGACGCGGCTGAACGCTGCGGACACGCCGATGACCGAAGCCGCGCTGAAAGCGGCGGTGGCCACGGCCGATGTGCTCGTGCCCACGGTCACCGACCGGATCACCGCCGAAATAATCGCCGCGCTGCCCGATCGCTGCCGGCTGATCGCCAATTTCGGGGCCGGGGTGGATCACATCGCTCTGGATGCCGCCGCGGCCAGAGGGGTGACGGTCACCAACACGCCGCGGGTTCTGACCGAAGACACCGCCGATCTCGCGATGGCCCTGATGCTGTGCGCGCCGCGCCGGCTGGGCGAGGGCGAGCGGCTGGCGCGCGCCGGCAGATGGGCCGGCTGGTCGCCGACTTCCATGATCGGCCACCGCGTGTCCGGCAAGCGGCTCGGCATCATCGGCATGGGCCGGATCGGCCAGGCCGTGGCCAGGCGCGCGCGCGGCTTTTCGATGGCGATCCACTACCACAACCGCAACCGCGTCAGTCCGCAGATCGAAGCCGCGCTCGCGGCGACGTGGTGGGAGGACCTCGACGCGATGTTGGCCGCGATGGACTTCGTGTCGATCAACTGCCCGCATACCAGCCAGACCCATCGTCTGCTGAACGCGGCGCGGCTGCGCACCCTCCAGCCGCACGCCTGGCTGATCAACACCGCGCGCGGCGAGGTCATCGACGAGGCCGCACTTGCGGCCTGCCTCGCCGAGGGCGTCTTCGCCGGCGCGGGGCTCGACGTCTTCGAGCGCGAGCCGGAGATCACGCCGGCGCTCGTGGATCTGGAGAACGTCGTTCTGTCGCCGCATCTCGGCTCGGCTACGGGCGAGGGACGGACCGCCATGGGCGAGCGCGTGCTGATCAACATCGCGGCTTTTCTTGCCGGCCGCACGCCGCCCGACCGCGTTCTCGACCGCCACGGGACATGACCGCGCGCGGCCGGACCGCGCCCGCGGATGCATCAGACGAACACCATCTGGGCGTCCGCGCCCGCCGCCTTGAGAAAGCTGACCGCGCCCGTCACCGTGATCGGCAGGTCCTGCCGCAAATCCGACGCCGCAAGGTCCAGGGCCTTCAGCCCCATCTCGCAGACGGTGATCGCAGCGCCGAGCTCCGCGCAGGAGCGCAGAAGCTCCTCCAGACGCGCCAGACCCTTGCGCGCAAGCGCCTCTTCCTGCGCGACCCACGCGCCAAGCCTCTCGGGCGGGCGCAGGGCCCCGCACCCGTCCATGGTGAAGAACAGGGTGACCGTCCGGTCGATGGCGGCCGCGGCCGCGGCCAGCACCAGCGCGTAGTGGACGCGCTCGAAAGCCCCGGACTGGATGATGATCGCAAGACCCTTCCGTCCGGCCATGTCAGGCCGCCGCGCCGCAGGTCGCGCAGTCGGGGCGGGGCTTCAGGCGCATCTTGCGGATCGTCGTCGAAAGCGCATCGTAGACCAGCAGGTGGCCGGCCAGGGTCTCACCGATCCCCATCAGCTCCTTGAGCACCTCCGTCGCCTGGAGCGCGCCCATCGTGCCGGCGAGCGCGCCCAGGACGCCGCCCTCGGCGCATGTCGGCACGCTGCCGGCCGGCGGCGGTGCCTCATAGAGGCAGCGATAGCACGGGAACGCCGCGCCCCGGCCCGACTTGAAGGTCGCAAGCTGGCCTTCGAAGCGCAGCATGGCCGCCGAGACCAGGGTCTTGCCGGCGGCATGGCAGGCATCGTTGACCACGAACCGCGTCCGGAAATTATCGCTGCCGTCGGCGATCACGTCATAGGGCGCGATCAGCCGGGCGGCGTTGCCCTCATCGAGCCTGGTCCGAAGGGCGACCAGGCGGATCTCCGGGTTGACCGCCGCGACCGCTGCGGCGGCGCTGTCCACCTTGGCCATGCCGATGCGCTCGGTGGCGTGGATGACCTGGCGCTGCAGGTTCGACAGATCGACCGCGTCGTCGTCGATCACGCCCAGGGTCCCTACCCCGGCGGCTGCAAGATAGAGCAGCAGCGGCCCGCCCAGCCCGCCGGCGCCGATCACCAGCACGCTGCCCGCCAGCAGCCGCGCCTGGCCGACACCGCCGACTTCGGGCAGGACGATGTGGCGGGCGTAGCGCTGGAGCTGGGCTTCGGTGAAATCGATCACCGGCCGGTCATTTCCGCGCGGTTCCGGTAGAGCCGAACCCGCCGGCGCCGCGCCCGCTGTCGGGCAGGGAGGCGACCTCCGTCCAGGAAATCCGGGCGATCGGGGCAACGACCATCTGGGCGATCCGCATGCCGCGCTGCACGGCGAAGGGCGCGTCCCCGAAATTGGCCAGCGTGACCATGATCTCGCCGCGGTAATCGGCATCGATCGTGCCCGGGCTGTTCAGGACCGTCACGCCTGCGCGTGCGGCCAGCCCTGAACGCGGGCGGATCTGCGCCTCGAACCCGGCCGGCAGGGCGACGGCGAGCCCGGTCGGCACCGTCGCGCGC
>CAYFYS010000129.1:0-6140 GCA_964347365.1 uncultured Rhodospirillaceae bacterium
GGGAAGATCCGGGTCCTGCGATAGTATTCCCGCTCGACCTCGACATAGTTCTCGAACAACCGGCCGACCCGCGGATCGCCCTCGACGATGGGATCGATCAGATCGGCGTGCATGCAGGCCGCAACCTCGCCCTCGGCCAGCATGCTCTCCACGGTCCTGCCCGCCGGCGCGCGCGCGAACCGCAACCCCGGCCCCGGCGTAAAGGCGACGTCCTCTTCGAGTTCGGAGACCCATTGCAGCGCGGTATGCGGCACGCCGTATTCGTGCTCCAGAATGCCGCGCATCCACAGGATGGCCGTGGTCTGGAAGGTCTTTATGCCGACCCTCTTGCCGATCAGGTCCTTGGGCGCGGCGATGCCGGCGGATCTGTTGATGAAGATGAAGCCGTGCCGGAAGCGCCGGTGAAGAAAGACCGGGATCGCCTCCAGGTCATGACCCTGGTCTCTGGCCGCCAGGTAGGAGGACAGCGACAGTTCGCAAACGTCGAAGGCGCGGTTGCGGAGCATCCGCCAGTGGCGGGTGGAAGAGTCCATGTCGGTCAGGACGTTGAGCGCCACCCCGTCGGGTGCGATCGTGCCTTCCTTGAGCGCGCGGATGCTCTCATAGTCGCCGGCGGCCAGCGTCAGGCGGAGCTTCTCGGCCATGAAACGGTCTCCCGGGCGGTGGACACGCGGCAGGCGCGCCCCGGCGCATTCTAGACGCCGCGGCGCGGCCGTGGGTAGCCGGCCGGGCTGGCGCGGCGGGCACGCCGCCCGCGCCCAGGCGTTTGGCGCGCGGCGCTTTCGCAGGTAACCTCGCGCGGACACCCACAGGGAGCCCCGAGCGATGAGCGATTGCGCCGAGACCTCCAGGAGCCTGGCCCAGCGCCTGCGGGCGGGCGAGTTCATCACCGCCCCCGGGGTCTATGACATGATCTCGGCACGGATCGCCGATTCGATGGGATTCCCCGCCCTCTACATGACGGGATCGGGCACGGTCGCCTCTCATCTCGGGCTGCCCGACGCCGGGATCGCCACCTATACCGACATGGTCTCGCGCGCCGGGCAGATTGCGCGCGGGACCGCAACGCCGCTGATCGCCGATGCCGACACCGGCTATGGCGGGACGCTCAATGTCCGCCATACCGTCCTGGGCTACGAGCGCGCGGGCGTTGCCGCGATCCAGATCGAGGATCAGGCGTTTCCGAAGAAATGCGGCCACACCCAGGGCCAGAAGCTGGTTCCGGTCGAGGAGATGGTGCGCAAGATCAAGGTTGCGCTGAACGCCCGGTCCAGCGCCGACCTTCTGATCATCGCGCGCACCGATGCGCGCCGGGCCGCCGGCAGGGACGAAGCGCTGCGCCGGCTGGAGGCTTATCAGGAGGCGGGCGCGGACGTCCTGTTCTACGAGGCCCCGGCCAATACGCAGGAGATGGAAGAGGCCGGCCGGATGTTCGATGCGCCCCTGATGGCCAACATGGTCGAGGGCGGGCTGACGCCGGTGCTGACGCCGGCCGCGCTCGCCCGTCTCGGCTTCCAGGTTGCGATCTTCCCGGCGTCGGGCTTCCTTGCCGCCACCGAGGCGTTGACCCGGATCTACCGCGCGCTCCGCGATCACGGCGCCTCCGCCGCCGCGGACGCCGATCTCCACCCCTTCGGTGCATTCAACAAGCTGATGGGCTTTGAGGAAATCGTCGCCTTCGAGGACCGGTTCGAGGGTGCGTGAGCCAGGCCGGCCCGCTCAGCCGATGCGGTAGAGCCTGCGCGCGTTGTTGTTGACGAGGTTGGCCTTGGCCTCGGCGGACAGGGACTGCGAGGCCAGGAAGGCGGGCAACTCGGTCGTCAGATCCTCGAAGGACGGCTCGTGGGGATAGTCCGAGGCGTAGATGATGCGCTCCGAGCCGATCCGGTCCACGACCAGCGGCAGCGACCGCTCGCCGAGCTCCATCGCCACCCAGATGCTCTCGCCCTCGCGGAAATAGTCCGACGGGCGCTTCTTCAGCTCCCGGCGCGTGGCCACGCCGTGCATCGAATCGAATTCGTAGTCCATCCGGTCCATCATGAACGGGATCCACGAACAGCCGCCCTCCAGGAAGGCGAACCGGACCGTCGGGAAGCGATCGAAGACGCCGGCGAACATCATGTCGGTGAGGTTGATGAACAGCGGCACCGGGTGTTCGAGGGTGTGCGAGGCGATGTAGCGGGTGAAGTGGTCGAAGCCGAAGCCTTCGGACGGCGCGCCGTGCAGCGCCAGGGCCATGTCGCATTCGGCCGCCGCCTCGAAGATCGGCCAGAAGAACGGATCGCCGTATGTCCTGCCGAGCCTGGTGACGGTGGGCAGCACCATCGCAGGGAACCGCTTGCGGTCTCGGGCGCAGCGCCGCAGCTCGGCCGCGGCGGCCTGTGGGTCCTGGACGGCGAGCACGCCCGCGCCGTAAAGCCGCTCGTCCGCGGCGGTGTAGCGGTCCTCCAGCCAGTTGTTGTAGGCGATCGCGGTCGCGACTGCGAAGGGGACATCGCGCATCAGCCCGTGGGCGAGCGCCGCGGTCGGGTAGAGCACGCTGCCGTCCGCGCCGATATCGGCCAGGCACTCCGACCACACCGCCGCGTCGGTGTGCCAGTATTTCCGGTTGGAATCCTCCTTGGCGATCATCGGGCCGCGCGACCAGCCGTCCAACGCCGGGAAGATCGGCATGGTCTTCATCCGTTTCTTGTCGGCCAGATCGCCCTCGTAGTAGGCGATCAACTCCTCGTCCAGCTCGAGCACGTGGCCGTCGGCATCGAAGACATCGAACCCGTTGACCGGCATGATCCTCTCCCGTTCGCCTGGTCCCGACTGCAGACGTTACGGTGCGAAGGCGCGCGCGGCAAGATCGGCCGCGGCGGGGCCGCCTAGCGCCCCGCCCCGTCCAGCCGGTCGAGCCGCCGGTCGAGGTCGGCCCGTTCGGAAGATCCTTCCGGGAGCCGGGCCCTGAGGCGCCGCCAGTGGCGCCGCGCCGTCGCGGCGCTGCCCGCCTGCTCGGCTACCAGACCGGCGATCCACAGCGCCGAGCGGTTGTCCGGGTCGAGCGCCAGCACCCGGTCGATGACCGCACCCAGGCTGCGCGGCAACGCGCCGCCGTCGGCGGCCTGGACCATCGATTGCGCATAGGCGGTCAGCGCGCCGACATCGTCAGGCCTGAGCCGGGCGAGCTGGGCCAGAGCCTCGCGCGCCTTGTCCTTTTCGCCCAGCACGCGGTACGAACGGGCGAGCCGCGCCCAGCCCTCGGCGTCTTCCGGTTCCTCGGCCAGACGCTCGGCGAGACCGGCGACCATGCCGCGGATCATCGTCATCCGGTCCTGTGCGGACATCTGCCGTGCGGCGGCCACGTCCTCCCGGCTCGGCCCCCGTTCGGGCGGCGGGGACGGCGCCGCCTCTTCCCCGGCGAGACCGGCGATGCGCGTGCGCAGCATCGGCATCCATTCGTCGTCGGGCCGTGAATCGGCGGCAAGCGCACGCCAGCGCGCCAGCGCTCCGGCACGGTCGCCTTCCTGCAGCGCGGCCAGACCCATGTAGAAGCGTGCCCGAGGCTCCCGGGCGTTGCGCCGTAACGCCTCGACGAAGGCGAGCCGCGCCGCAGCGTTGATCCGGCCTTGGCTCGCCGCCATCAGCACCTCGCCGTAGCGCGCGCGGACGCCGGCGTCATCGGGCAGCAGCGCGGCGGCCCGCGCGTAGGCCCTGGCCGCCTCGCCCGGGCGTTCGAGCGCGGCGTGTGCGCGCGCCAACAGCACCCAGCCCCTGGCGTCGTCCGGGTTCCGGCGCAGCTTTTCCGCCAGCCGGTCGACCAGGCCCGCCATGTCGTCGTCGCGCGGCGCTGCAGGCGCTGCCGCGGCGGTTGGCGGCTTGCGCTCGGCAGCCGGCTTGCCGGCGAGGCCCGGCGCGCCCTGCCAGCCATAGAGTCCGAACGCGGCAAGCGGCACAACCAGCGCCAGCGTGACCGCCAGGCCCGCATGCGCACCGGTGCGCGGCGCCGGCGCCTCGGCCGACAGCGCGTCCTCGGCCGCGAGCAGCCGGCGGCCGATCTCGATCCGCGCCGTTTCAGCCTGATCCGCAGACAGCAGCCCGCGTGCGCGGTCGCGCGCGATCTCCGCAAGTTGGTCGCGATAGATCTCCACGTCGTGCCCGGCGCGCGGTTGCACCGGGCGGTGGCGAATAAGCAGCGGCATCAGGATCGCCATCGTTGCGCCCACCACGATGGCCCCGAGCACGACCCACAGCGTCACGGCCGGCGGTCCCGGTCGGTCAGCGCCACCAGCCGGCGGGATTCCTCGGCGTTCAACGGCGGCACGGCGGCCGGAAGTGCGCCGCGCCGTCGGCGCAGGAACGCCGCCACGCCGAGTGCGCCGGCGATAAAGATCACCGCCGGACCCAGCCACAGCGCATAGGTGGCGGGCTTGAACGGCGGGCGCAGCAGCACGAAATCGCCGTAACGTGCGGCGATGAAGGCGATCACCTCCCCGTCCGCATCGCCGGCCGTCAGCCGTTCGCGCACCAGGATCCGCAGGTCGCGCGCCAACGGGGCGTCGGAATCATCGATCGACTGGTTCTGGCACACCAGACAGCGCAGATCCTTGGAGAGCGCCCGCGCGCGGGCTTCGAGCACCGGGTCGTGGAGAATCTCGCCCGGCTCGACCGCGGCAACGCCCGGCGCCCACAGGATCAGCATCACGATCAGCCGAAGGGTGCCGCGCCTCATTGCGCGAGTCTCTGGAGGATTGGCCGGATTCGCGAATCCAGGTCGCGCGGCATGATCGGCCCAATATGCTTGTAGCGAATGCGCCCGGTCCTGTCGACGACGAAGGTCTCGGGATAGCCGTAGACGCCCCAGTCGATCGCAGCGCGTCCGGTCGCGTCCGCGCCGATCGCGCGGTAGGGATCGCCCAGCCGGTCGAGAAAGCCGAGCGCATCCTGCGGTCTGTCCTTGTAGTTGATGCCGTAGATCGGCACCCCCTCGCGGGCCAGGCGCATCAGCATCGGATGTTCGACCCGGCAGGGCGGGCACCACGAAGCGAAGACGTTCACCAGCGAGACCTTATCGGCGAGCTGCGCGGAGGCGAGCCCGTTGCGCCGTCCCGCGATGGGGGGCAGGTCGAGCGGAGGGGCCGGCTTGTCGATCAGCGCAGACGGAATCTCCTGGATATTCTTGCCGGCCCCGACCTGAAAGAGGTAGAGGCCGAACGTCGCGGCCAGAAGGCCGAAGAGCGCAACCGGCAGGATCGTCGGGAGCTTCATCGGCGGGCGCCTCAACCGGCCGCCGGGGCCGGCGCGGCGGCGCGGCGCGGCGCACCGATCCGCAGCCGCCGGTCGGTGAGCGAGACCAGCCCGCCGGCCGCCATCACGACCGCGCCGATCCATATCCAGGGCACCAGCGGGTTGTGGTAGAGCCGCACGACCCACGCGCCGTCCGCCGTGCGATCGCCCAGGACGATATAGACGTCGGCGAGCCAGGTGGTGTGGATCGCCGCCTCCGTGGTCTGGGAGTCCTCCGCCGGGTAGGAGCGCTTCTCCGGCCGCAGCGCGGCCACAATCCGCTCGCCGTCGATCAGCGTGAAGCGGCCGGTGACCGCCTCGTAGTTGGGTCCGCGCGTCCGCTCGACGCCTTCGAACACGACCCGGTAGCCGGCCAGATCGGCCCGCTCGCCCGGGTTCAGCGACACGATGCGCGCGGTCTGCCAGGCCGAGGCCGCGACTATGCCCGCGACGATGACGCCGAGCCCGGCATGGGCGGTCGTCATCCCCCAGGCCGCGCGCGGCAGCGCGGCGGCCCGGCGGGCGATCTCGGCGCCGCGCAGCCGGAACAGGCCGATCTTCTCGGCGAACTCGATCAGGGCGCCGGGGAACAGCGAGGCCGCGATGCCGAGCCCGAAGGCCGCCGGGATGTCCTGGATCCCGGCCCGCCAGGCGGCGAACGCGGTCACTGCCAGCGCAAGGGCCGCTGCGGTCTTGAGCCGGCCGAGCACGCCGGCAAGATCGCCGCGCTTCCAGGGCATCATCGCGCCCAGCGTGCACACCAGCAGCAGCGGTACGGCGATGGGCACGAACGTCGCCTCGAAGAAGGGCGGGCCGACCGAGACCGTGCCGCCGCCCACCGCCTCGAGGAGCAGGCGAGAACGCGGGCCACG
>CAYFYS010000130.1:0-6139 GCA_964347365.1 uncultured Rhodospirillaceae bacterium
GTCGAGCGCCCGGGCGCAGGTCTCGATCGGCGCCGCGCCGGCCGGCCCGGGAAGATTGGCGCCCAGCGCGACCAGGATCGCCGCATCCGTCCCGCGGCAGTTGCGGTTGGCATTCGGCGGGTTCGTTCCCATATCCTATCCATCCCGTCCGGGACGGGAAATGCTCCGGAGCGGCCGGTGCTCCCGCACGGCCCGATCGGTTCTACTCCGCAACCGGCGTCGAAAGTTCCGATGACAAAGATGAATTTTTACCCCGAGGAGCGCCTCGCCCTGTTTATCGACGGCTCCAACCTCTACTCGGCCGCGCGCGCGCTGGGGTTCGATATCGACTACAAGAACCTTCTCGAGCTGTTCTCGGCCGAGGGCCGGATGGTGCGTGCCTTCTATTACACCGCCCTGGTGGAGGATCAGGAATACTCGCCCATCCGCCCGCTGATCGACTGGCTGGATTATAACGGCTACACCCTGGTGACCAAGCCGACCAAGGAGTTCACCGATTCGATCGGCCGGCGAAAGATCAAGGGCAACATGGACATCGAGCTGGCCATCGACGTCCTGGAGATGGCCGAGCATCTCGACCATATCGTGCTGTTTTCCGGCGACGGCGACTTCCGACGCCTGATCGAGGCGGTGCAGCGCAAGGGCGTGCGGGTGAGCGTCGTCAGCACGTTCCGCTCCTCGCCGCCGATCGTGGCCGACGAGCTGCGCCGACAGGCCGATCACTTCATCGAGCTTCAGGATCTGGCGCCCCGAATCGCCCGGGCGGCAAGACAGCATGAAGGACCAGGCGCGGCGCGGCCGGACTACCACGTTCCGACTCCGGCGCGGCCGGACCCCGATACCGTTGAAGTGGACTGAGCCGGACGGATCGGCCATGGACACGCTGCTGCCGGGGCGGGACTGCCCGCTGTGCCCGCGCCTTGCTGCGTTGCGCGTGCGCTGTCGCGCGGCCGAACCCGGCTGGCACAACGGCCCCGTCGACAGCTTCGGGCCGCTCAACGCCCGGCTGCTGATCGTGGGCCTCGCGCCGGGCCTGCGGGGCGCCAACCGGACCGGCCGGCCGTTCACCGGCGATTTCGCGGGCGATCTGCTCTATCGAACGCTGCTCGATTTCGGATACGCGAGCGGCCGCTACGAATCCCGTCCCGACGACGGGCTGAAGCTCCGCGATTGCCGGATCACCAATGCCGTGCGCTGCGTCCCGCCGGGAAACAGGCCCATCGGCGTGGAGGTCACTGCCTGCCGCCCGTTTCTCGCCGGCGAGATCCAGGCGATGGCCAGGCTGATGGTGATCCTGGCGCTCGGCGGGCTCGCCCATGCCGCGGTGCTGCGCGCGCTCGGCCACCGGGCGGCGGCCTTCAAGTTCGAGCACGGCGCGGTCCACCGGCTCCACGACGGCCTGGCGATCGCCGACAGCTACCATTGCTCGCGCTACAACACCAACACCGGCCGGCTGAGCGTGGCGATGTTCCGGGCGGTCTTCGAGGCGGTGACCCGCGAGCTCGGCTGAGCCCCTCAGCCCTTTTCCCGCAACAGCCGGCCGCGCTGGCGCTCCCAGTCGCGCTTCTTCTCGGTCTCGCGCTTGTCGTGCCTGCGCTTGCCGTGGGCAAGACCGACGAGCAGCTTGGCCGTGCCGCGCTCGTTAAAATAGAGCTTGAGCGGTACCACGGTCGCGCCCTCGCGCTGGACGGCGCCGAGCAGACGGTCGACCTCGCGCCGATGCAGCAGCAGCTTGCGCGGGCGGCGTGGCTCGTGGTTGGCCGGCCCGGCCTGCGCGTACTCGTTGATGTGCGCATTGACCAGAAACAGCTCGCCGCCGACCGGCCGGGCGTAGGCTTCGTTGATGTTGGCGCGCCCGGCGCGCAGCGACTTCACCTCGCTGCCGGTCAAGGCGAGGCCGGCCTCCACGGTGTCCTCGATGGCGAAGTTGTGCCGCGCCTTCCGGTTGTCCGCAGCGACCCGTATGCGGCCGTCCGCCTTGCCGCGCATGCGCTCAGTTGAGGATGCCGGCCGAGCGCATCGCGTTCTCGACGGTGCGTTTCGATCCCTCGGCGATCTTGCACAGCGGCAGCCGCGTTTCCGGCGTGCACTTTCCCAACAGGCTCGCGCCGTATTTCACCGGACCCGGGCTGGTCTCGCAGAAAAGGCCCGAATGCAGGGGCATCAGCCGCTCGTTGAGCCGCTGCATCGTTGCGATCTCGCCTTCCTCCCAGGCGGCGTGCATGGCCGACATCTCCTTGGGCGCGAGATTCGCGGTCACCGAGATACAGCCGTCGCCGCCCTGGGCGAGGAAGCCGACCTGGGTGACATCCTCGCCGGAGAGCTGGCAGAAATCCGCACCGGCCGCAAGGCGCTGCTGGGTTGCGCGGCTGACGTCGGCCGTGGCGTCCTTGACGCCGACGATGTTGGGCAGCGCGGCCAGACGCGCCATGGTCTCGGTCTTCATGTCGATCACGCTGCGGCCGGGGATGTTGTAGATGATGATCGGCAGTTCGACGGCGTCGTTGAGCGCCTTGAAATGGCGATACATCCCCTCCTGGGTCGGCTTGTTGTAATAAGGCGTAACGACGAGCGCGGCGTCCGCGCCGGCCTCCTTGGCGTGCCGGGTGAGTGCGATCGCCTCTTCGGTGGCGTTCGAACCGGTGCCGGCGATCACCGGAACCCTGCCCCCGGCAGCCTCGATGCAGATTTCGGTCACGCGGCGGTGTTCGTCGTGGCTGAGCGTCGGCGATTCGCCGGTCGTGCCACATGGCACCACCGCCCGGGTGCCCTGATCGATCTGCCACTCGACGAAGGCGGCGAAACGGTCCTCATCGACCGCGCCGTTCTGAAACGGCGTGATCAATGCGCAAATGGAGCCGCTGAACATCGTGCTCTCCTGCGATCCGGCGGCGTCCGCCCGGCCGCGGCGGGCGCTTGGCCGCTACAGTACTTGTGCGGCGACGTGCGGGCAAGCAAACCGCCAGAAGACGTGCGCAGAGCGGAGGTGCGTCCAGGCCGAAGCCAAAAAATTTTCTCATCATGAAAAAACCTGTTGACGCGGGACGCGATCGGTGCGATAAACGTCATGCTCGCCAAGCGTGGGCGGGGCGGACGGCCCCGCCCTTTTCGTATCCGTAAACCGCAGCGCCGCGCGGGACCACCGGACTTTCAAGAGGATGGGTTGATGACACGCCCCGAACGGGCGGCGGCGTGCGCTGCCCGGCATGGTGGTGCACCAGGACGGCGCGCGCCACGAGTGGATACCGGGCCACCGGCGCGCCCGGCGAGACCCCGAACCGCCGGAAGAAGGCCGCGCGGCGGTCCCGGCACGCCCTTGCCGGATTCCTTGCCAAGACCGGACCCTTTGACCAAGTTGATGCGCGCACGGCGGGGTCGGGAGGCTACCGGCCGGTGTGCAACCAAAGGCAGGAAACGGCATGAAAGAGCCCCGAGCGTCGGTACATCCCGATCTGGCGCGCCACCAGGAGGCGATGGAGCCCCGGATCTACACGCTCCGGGACCACATCCACTGCGCATTCGGCTATGCGGTGGTCAACTGCACCCTGATCGAGGGAGACGCCTCCTGCATCCTCGTCGACACGATGACGGGGATGGACAACGCCGAGGCGGTGGCTGCGGCGTTCAGGAAGATCACCGACAAACCCATCAAGACCATCATCTATAGCCATTTCCATGCCGATCACGTGAGCGGCGCGCGGGCCTTCGTCTCGCAGGAGGACATCGCCTCCGGCGCCGTGGAAGTGATCGGTCACAAAGACCTGGTCGCGCATATGCTGCGCGATGTCGGGCTGATCGCACCGATCCTTGGCCGCCGCGCGCTCTACCAGTTCGGAATGCGGCTGCCGATCGGCGCGGAAGGCACCGTCGGCGCCGGGCTCGGCCCCGCGCAGCGCCCCGGCCCGCGCAGCTTCGTTGCGCCCACCACGACCTTCGAGAGCACTTTCGAGGGCAGGACGGGCGGCATCCGCTTTCAGATCCACCTCATCCCCTCGGAGACCGAGGACCAGTGCGCGGTCTGGTTGCCGGACGAGAAGGTGCTCATGTCGGCGGATGCGGTCTACGAGTCCTTTCCCAACATATACGCGCTGCGGGGGACGCGGTTCCGCAACCCGATGACATGGGCCAGGGGCATCGACCGGCTGCGGGCGTTCGAGGCCGAGGTGCTGATCCCCCATCACGGCCGCCCCGTCGAAGGCGCTGCCGAGATCGCTGCGCTGCTGACCGACTACCGCGATGCGATCCAGTACGTGCATGACCAGACGATCCGCTACATGAACAAGGGCTATACGCCCGAGGAGATCTCAGAGATCGTCGTCATGCCGGAACGGTTACGGGATCACCCCTGGCTGGGCGAGTATTACGGCTCGTACAGACACGCGATCCCGGCGATCTATACGGGCTATCTCGGCTGGTATCAGGGAGACCCGGTGGCGCTCGACCCGGCGCGCCGGAGCGCGCGGGCGCGGCGCTACGTCGCGCTGATGGGCGGCCGCGAGAACGTGTTGAAAGCCGCCGCCGAAGCCCTGGAGAAGGGCGATCCCCAATGGGCCGCCGAGCTCTCGGGCCTGCCCATACGCGCCGACCGGCGGGACCGCGAGGCGCGCCTGTTGAAGGCTGTTGCGCTCCGCGAATGGGCGTATGCCCAGAAGAACGCAACGTGGCGGAATTGGGGCCTGACCGCGGCGATGGAGCTCGACGGCACGCTGGACACGGCCGCCAGCGGCATGGTTCTGGGCTCTCCGGAACAAGTCCGGGGTTTCTCCCTCGAAGCGGTCATGCAGGTGCTCACGGTTCGGCTGATTGCCGAGCGCTCGTGGGAGACCCGGTTCCGCGTCGCCTTTCGGACCACCGACAGCGGCGAGGCCTGCGCGCTGGAGATCCGCCGGGGCGTGTGCCAGTTCTTCGCCGACCCGCCTGCGGGTTGCGACGCGCAGCTGCGCTTCGCCAGAGCGTTCCTTGTACCCTGGGTGTTCGGCCGGACCACCTTCGAGGAGGCGGTGGAAAGCGGCGAGGTCGTCGTGGAGGGAGACGTTCCCGCCGTCGCCGATTTCCTTGCCAAGTTCGAGCCCTTCAACCAAGTTGGCGAGATCGCGATCGTGGCACGTTGAACCATTCGGGCTGCGGCCGCGCAGGCGTATCGGGAGGCTGCCGACCGGTGCCGCGGATCGATTTGTCCAGCCTGCCCGTCAAGCTGATCGGCTTCGGGATCGCCGTGGCCGCAGTCTACACCGCAGCGTTCGGCGTCATCGACGAGATCTACCAACGATCGCTCACCGTCGGTGCCTCGGTCATTCTGGTCACCCTTGCGGTTCCTCTGGCGCGGGTCTACCGATCCGCGCGCGGGCTCGCGCGGGCGGCGCTGCTGGCGATCGATGCGGTGCTGATCGGCCTGATGGCGCTGTCGCTCTACTGGTTCGCCTCGGTCTATGACGAGCTGGAGAGCGGTCTTTACGACTTTCTCCCCGACGACATTCTGGTCGGCGCCGGCGGGCTGACCGCGGTGCTCGAACTGACCCGGCGCGCTTTCGGCTGGCCGCTCGCCGTCTTGTCATTGCTGTGCCTGGCCTACGCGCTGTCCGGCGAAGACCTGCCGTGGATCTTCGCCCATGCGGGCTACGACCTCGAAACGGTGATGCGCACCGTCTGGTATTCCTTTGACGGCGTGTTCGGCTTCATCGTCATAACTGTCATCTCGCTGATCTTCATCTTCATCGTCTTCGGCGCAGTGCTCGAGGCGACCGGCGCCGGCGCCGTCCTGCTGCGCATCGCGATCAGCCTCACCGGCGGGCTCCGCGGCGGTCCGGCCCATGCGGCGATCGCCGCCAGCGGCTTCTTCGGCACCATCTCCGGCAGTGTCTCGGCCAACGTCGTAGGGACCGGCGTGTTCACGATCCCGATGATCAAGGAGCGGGGTTTCCGGAGCTCCTTCGCCGGGGGAGTCGAGGCAGCCGCGTCCTCGGGCGGACAGTTCATGCCCCCGGTGATGGGCGCGGTGGCCTTCGTGATGGCCGACATCACCGGGATCCCCTACCTGCTCATCATCGCGGCCGCCCTGATGCCGGCGCTGTTCTACTACGGCAGCCGCGGTGCTCACCATCTGGGGCTTCAGCGCCGCGTATCTGGCCGTCAACGGCGA
>CAYFYS010000131.1:0-6108 GCA_964347365.1 uncultured Rhodospirillaceae bacterium
GATGGCCTCGTCCAGGGTGGCGAGGTCCTTGCAGAACGAGAAGCGGGCGAAATGGTCGGGACCGGCCTCCTGGTAGAACGCCCTCACCGGCACTGCGGTCACCCGCGCCTCGGTGGTGAGATAGCGGCAAAAGGCGACATCGTCGTCGTTGAAGCCGAGCGGACGAAAATCGGCGGTGATGAAATAAGTTCCCTCGCAGGGTATGACGGCAAACCCGACCGCGGCGAGCCCTTCGGCCAGCCGGTCGCGCCGGGCCTGCATTTCTGCGTTGAGATCTGCGAAATACGCATCGTCCTTGCCCAGCCCGTAGGCCACCGCCGCCTGCAGGTTGGGCGGGGTGGTGAACGTCAGGTATTGGTGTGCCTTGGCGATCGGGGTCAACACCTCGGCCGCGGCTGTCACCAGGCCGACCTTCCAGCCGGTCAGCGAGAAGATCTTGCCCGCCGATGCGATCCGCACCGTGCGCTCGCGCATGCCCTGAAGCGTCATCATCGGGATATGCGGCCGGCCATCGAAGGCCAGGTGCTCGTAGACCTCGTCACAGACCGCAAACGCGTCATGGGTCTGGCACAGCCCGGCGATGGCTTCGAGCTCTGCGCGGGAAAACACCTTGGCGCAGGGGTTCATCGGGGTGTTGACCACGATGAGCTTGGTCCGCTCCGAGAACGCCTCTTCCAGGGCGTTGAGCGGTAGGGTCCAACGCGGCGGCTCAAGCCGGACCAGTCGCGGCGTCGCGCCGGCGCGGCGCACGACGGGCAGATAAGAATCGTAAAGCGGCTCTATGAGCACCACCTCATCACCCGGCTCGATCAGCCCGAACAGCGCACTGGCCAACGCCTCGGTCCCGCCCGAGGTGACCATCACCTCGCGCCGCCAATCCACATCGAGGCCGTAGAACCGCCCGGCGTGCGCGGCGACGGCTTGGCGCAAGATCGGGATGCCCATCATCGAGGGGTACTGGTTGACCCCGTTCTCCAGGTAGTCCGCGGCCGCTGCGACCACATCGTCGGGGCCGTTGCCGTCGGGAAAGCCCTGGCCGAGATTGATCGAACCGTGCTCCTGGGCAAGCTGCGACATGACCTCGAAGACGGTCGTGCCATAGCCCGAAAGAATGCTGTTGCCGGCCTTCACCCGCTGCTGCCGATCGTTTGCGCCGGCCGTGCTGTAGCACAGCCGATCCAGGGCGGCAAAGCCGGCCGCGCAGGCGTGCGGTGCCCGGTTGCGGCACGCAAGGGACGCTGCGACAATCCTTCCCGTCCTCCTCGGCGCTTGGGCCGAAAGGCCGCCAGGAAGGGGAAACGGCGATGACGAGACCCTGTCCCGGTCCTCTGCCGCCGCGGCCGGCCGGAACCGTGGCACCTGCCGGGGCGTGCGATACGCATGCGCATATCATTGGACCCTACGACCGGTTCCCGCTCGCCGAGGACCGGTTTTACACCGCGCCCGAATCGCCGTTGGCGGCCTATGTCGACCTGCAGGAGGCGCTGGGCATCGAACGCGTGGTGATAGTCCATCCGAGCTGTTATGCCACCGACCTCGCCGCTACGACGGATGCGTTGACCCGCCTGGGCGGGCGCGCCCGCGCGATCGCGGTCGTCGATCCGGCGATCGATGACGATGCGTTGAAGGCGCTCGACAGCCTCGGCTATCGTGGCGTGCGCTTCGCCCCGGTGCTGTCGGGCGGCGATCCGATGCCCGTCATCGAGGCCTTTGCGCCGCGTGCGGCAAGGCTCGGCTGGCACATCGATCTGTTCATCGACGGGCCGGCGCGAATGAAGGCCATGTCCGGTGCGCTCAAGGCGCTCGAGGTCGATCTGGTGCTCGACCACTTCGCCCATTTCGGTGGCGTGCACGGTATTGATCACCCGGGCTTCGCCGCGCTCCTCGATCTGGTTGCCGCCGGCCGGACCTGGGTGAAGCTTTCGTGCCCGGACAGGTTGAGCGCCTCCGGACCGCCGTACGAAGACATCATCCCACTCGCCAGGGCGCTGATCGAAGCACGGCCGGACCGCATGCTGTGGGCGACCGACTGGCCGCATGTCGGGCATTGGGACCAGCCGATCCCCGAAGACGCGGCACTTCTGGAATGGCTTGCCGACTGGGGCGTGGACGATTCAGCCCTGCACGCCATGCTGGTCGACAACCCGGCCGCGCTTTTCGGTTTCGCGTAGAGCCGACCCGGACCGCCTCGCGGAACCCGGGACGGTCAGGCGACCGGGATCGACCGTGATGGGCGCAGCCGGCTCAGCCGTCCCTGGGGCGTTCGGCTTGATACCAGTCGAGGATCTGCTCGCCGGTCCAAAACAACACGTCGTCGTGACTGGAGATCTTCTCCAGCACCTCGCGGAAATAGCGGCACCGGTGCGGCGCGCCCATGATGTAGGGGTGGACGACCAACGCCATGACCCGGGCGGAGTCGCGTGAATCGGCGTAGATCTGATCGAACTGGTCCGAGGCCCGGCTGAGATACTCCTGCGCCCGGTGGTGTTGGATCAGCATCATCGCCACGTCGTTGCATTCCTGGGTGTAGGGGATGTTGACGATCGGTCCGGCCCGGGTGCGCAGCAGGACCGGCTGGTCGTCGAGCACCCAATCGCAGACATATTCGTAGCCTTCCTCGACCAGCAGATCGGGAGTCTCCCAGGTCTCGGTAAGGCCGGGCCCCAGCCAGCCGCGCGGCCGCTTGCCGGTGACCGCGGCGATCGCTTCACCGGTCCGGCGGATGTCGGCCCGCTCGTCCTCGACCGTCTGCATGTTCCTTTGCGTGAACCCGTGGCCGAGGAATTCCCAGCCCCGGTCGAGCGCAGCCTGGGAGATCGCCGCGTAGGATTGCACCGCGGTGCCGTTGATCGCCAGCACCGGGGTGATCGAAAGCGCGTCCAGGGCTTCGAGCAACCGCCAGAACCCCACGCGGTTGCCGTATTCGTGCCAAGCCCAGTTGGGGATGTCCGGACTCGGCGATCCGCCGGCCGGCGGGGTGAGAACGGTGCGCGGCATCGGCGCTTGAGCGTCCCATTCCTCGACATTGACGATCACCCAGACGACCATCCGCGCGTCGCCCGGCAGGCTCAGCCGATCGCGGCCGGCGATCGGAGAATAGGAAAGGCGTTCTATGGGCAGCATCGGCGGTCCTTCCCTGGCGGTGCGTCGGCGGATCATTCCACGGCTGCCGGCACCGGGCAATCGGTGCGCGAAGCCGCGCGATCGTATATCGCGGCCACCGGCTTCGGGCTCGTTCGGGCCAGCCGCGACGGCCCGGCTCAGAGCTTGAGCGAGACCAGGTAGGTCGCGATCGGCGGGTAGGCGATGATGAGGATCAGGACCAGAAGCATCGCCAGCGCGAAGGGCGCTGCGCCGACGAAGACGTCCTTCAGCGAGATGTCCGGCCGGGCGAGCGTTGCGTGGACGACATAGACCGCAATGCCGAGCGGCGGCGTCAGCAGGCCGATCTCCGTGGCGATCACGGTGACGATGCCGAACCAGACCAGATCGATCTCGAAGAATTTGAGCGCGGCGAGGAACAGCGGCACCATGATCAGCATGATCGAGACCGAATCGATAATCGTCCCCAGGATGATGACCACCACCACGTAAAGGGCGAGCATGCCGTAAAAGCCCGCGCCCAGACTGTCGAAGATATCCGCCATCTCGCCGGGCAGACCCGACAGCCCCAGCATCCGGCTGTACATGCTGGCCGCGCAGATCAGAAACAACAGCGTCGCAGAGACGTTGCCGGTCTCCAGCAGGACCTCCCAGAAGCTGCGCCAAGTCAGCGTGCGGCGGACGAGCGCAAAGATCAGCGCAAGGAACGCGCCGGCCCCGCCGGCTTCGACGGGGGTGAACACCCCGCCATAGATGCCGCCGAGGACCAGCACCACCAGGAGCGCGATCGGGAAGCCCTTGCGCAGGATGCCGAGGGCGCCGATCTCCTCGGCATCGGCCTTGTCGTTTCCACCGTCCTGGTCCTGTGGAAGCGTGGCGTAGGCCGCCCTCACGCTGCGCGGAAACAGCGTGGCCATGATCAGGATGAGCCCGCAGAACGCCACCGTCAGCAACAGCCCCGGACCGATCCCGGCGATGAACAGGTCGCCGACCGATTCCTCGACGATCAGCGCGTAGATGATCAAAAGGACGCTCGGCGGTATCAACATGCCGAGCACCGAGGATCCGGCGACGGTGCCCACGGCGAAGCGGCCGTGGTAGCCGTGTCGTATCATCTCCGGAACGGCCACCTTCGAGAACACCGAGGCGGAGGCGACCGAAGCGCCGGTGATGGCAGCGAAGATGGCGTTGGCGACGACCGTGGCCATGCCGAGCCCGCCGCGGACGCGGCGCAGCATCACCTGGCCGATGTCGTAGGCATCGCGCCCCATGCCGGCCGCGGCGACCAGGAAGCCCATCAACACGAACAGCGGGATGACCGCGAAGACGAAGTTGTAGACGGTCTTTTCCGCGGCCAGGAACAGGAGGTTGAGCGCAACGATGATGTTCTCGGTGATGACCCAGGCGCCGACGAAGGACAACAGCGCCAGCGTCACCGCGATGTGTAGGCCGAAATAGATCAGCACAAGCATCGCGAGCACGGAGATGATCGCGATCTGGAAGGCTTCCATCAGGCGCGATCCGGTTGGAAAGCAGTCATCGCGTCTCTGTCCGGTGCCATATCGACACCGCGTTGTTCACCGCAAGCAGCAGGAACTGCAGCCCGGTCATGCCGCAGCCCAGGAAGACGATCAAAAGCCGGGGCCATTCCGGAAAGGTGAACACCCCTACGACGCCGACATAGAAGCCGGCGTCGTAGGCGGCGATCCATTTGGGCCAGGCGCGCAGCATGATCGCGGCCATGAGCGCGGCGCCGGCGCAGCAGAACAGGATGTTGAGCGCGTGGCCGGCGCGTGGCCGGCCGGCGATCAGGCGCTTCAGAACGACGTCCGAGCGCGTCATGTAGCCCGAGCGCAGCGTGTAGGCGAGCTGCATGTAGAGTACGGCGACCACCGACATGGTCACCAGTTCGGTGATGCCGTTGATCGGCGCGTTGAAGACGAAGCGCAGGCTCACGTCGGCGACGATCGCCAGCGTGATCACGAAGATCCACACCGAGGCAAGGCAGTTGCTGGCGAAGATGACCGCGCCGAGCAAGCGGTCCAGGGAATTCATCGCGGGCATCGGCACCCCGGTCCCGCCGTGGTCGGGGACCGCCGAACCGCGGTCCCCGAACCCCTGCGCATGGCGGCGCGGCTCCTGGCCGCGATTACTCGCGGTCCCAGTTCCGCAGCACGAGCTGGTTCCTGTCGCGCATGTAGTCCATCCAGGTCGCCAGCATCTTCGTGCCGGGCAGGCCCGCCTTGTCCTGTCGTTCGGCCCATTGCCGCGCGATGTTGGGCAGTGCGAAGGCCCATTTCTTTTTCTCTTCTCCCGACAGCGCGTGGGTCTGCTGGCCGTATTTCTTCTCGCACACGCTGAGGCCCCATTTCGCGCCGCCGAGGATCGCCATGTTGGCGCCGTCCGACCATGTCTTGGTCGCTTCCATGATCGCCCCCTGGACTTCGCGCGGCATCCTCTTCCAGGAATCATGGTTGTAGGTCAGAACGGCGTTGGCGATCGCACCGAAGCTGGTGTCGAGATGATTGGGCGCAAGTTCGCAGAACTTGAACGCTGCCATCGCCTGCTGCCACAGCACCGTGCCTTCGTATACGCCGGCCTTCAGCGAGTTGTAGAGCGTCGCCAACCCCTTGATCGTGACCGGGGTCGCGCCGGCGGCGCTCACCCAGGGGAAGTTGGAGCCGACCGCGCCGACCTTCATGCCTTTGAGGTCCCCGAAGCTGGTGACCTTCCTCTTGGTCCACAGCGCGTAGTCCTCGGCCGTCCCGGTAATCGACAGGATGCTCTGGTTGAACCGGTGCATCTGTCTGCCCATCGCGGGAAAGGTTTCCAGCAGATGGTGCATGCCGTCGGTGGTGATCTGCACGTCGAGCGAGGTGAACGGGGTGACGTAGCCGATCTGGTAGAGCGACATTTTCGAGGGGTGGAAGGGACCGGGCACGACGCCGAGGTCGCCGAGGCCGGCCTGAACGCCGTCGAGCTCGCCGCGCACCTTGACGATCTGGC
>CAYFYS010000132.1:0-6102 GCA_964347365.1 uncultured Rhodospirillaceae bacterium
ATCGAGCATTGGGACACGCTGCAACGCCAGGCCGAAGGCGGTGAGGTGTCTTTCGTCGAGGGGATGCGTCTGCTCGCCGGCGCATCGGCGGATCTCCGGCACGAGGAGCAGGCGGAAGATGAACGCCACTGGGTGCACGTGGCGCCCGGCGGCGCCATGCGTGAGATCCTTGCGGGCCTGCGCCAACCGGGCACCCTGGACATCGTTCCGATCGGCGATGCCTTGCAGGGCACGTTGCGGCCATATCAGCACGAGGGATTGAGCTGGCTGCGTTTCCTGACGAAGCTGGGCCTCGGCGCCTGCCTCGCCGACGACATGGGCCTGGGCAAGACCATCCAGGTGCTGGCGCTGTTGCTGTGCGAGCGGCACGACGGCGCGCATCGGCAGGGGACGCCGTCTCTGCTGGTGGTCCCGGCGTCGCTGCTGGGGAACTGGCGCGGCGAAGCAGCGCGGTTTGCGCCGTCGCTGAAGCTGCGCTTCCTGCACCCGGCCGAAACGGACCGGCAGACCCTGGCGGACATCGCAGCCGCCCCCGAGGCGCATCTGGCCGGTGCCGATCTGGTCATCACGACGTACGCCATGCTGGTGCGGCAAACCTGGCTGGCGGACCTGCCCTGGCGGCTGGTCATCCTGGATGAGGCCCAGGCCGTCAAGAACCCGTCGACGCGGCAAAGCCGGGCGGTCAGGAAGCTCTCGGCCCATGCCCGCATCGCCATGACCGGCACGCCGGTGGAGAACCGCCTGGGCGACCTGTGGGCGCTGTTCGATTTTCTCAATCCCGGACTGCTCGGTTCGCTCAAGGTGTTTCAATCCTTCGTGAAACGCCTGCAAACGCGGGAGGAGAACCCCTTCGCGCCCTTGCGCCGGCTGGTCGGCCCTTACATCCTGCGCCGCCTGAAGACCAACCGCGAGATCATCGGTGACCTTCCGGAGAAGACGGAGACGGCCCGCTACTGCCAACTGACCCGGCGACAGGTCAGGCTCTACGAGCAGGTCGTGCGGGCCATGAAGCGTGAGATGGAGATGGAGTCTGCCGGTGGCATCGCCCGGCGCGGCGTGGTGCTGCGCTCGCTCCTGCGCCTGAAGCAGGTGTGCAATCACCCCAGCCAGCTTTCCGGTGACGGCGAGTACCGGCCCACCGACAGCGGCAAGTTCCTTCGCCTGGCGGACATCTGCGAAGAGCTTGCCGGACGCCAGGAGAAGGTGCTGGTCTTCACCCAGTTCCGCGAGATCATCGAGCCGCTGGCCGAGCACCTGACCCGGATTTTCGGCCGGACCGGACTGGTGCTGCACGGCGCGACCGGCGTCAGGCAGCGCCGCGTCCTGGTGGATCGATTCCAGGGCGATGACGGGCCGCCGTTTTTCATCCTGTCGCTCAAGGCGGGCGGCACCGGTCTGAACCTGACCGCCGCATCACACGTCATCCACTTCGACCGCTGGTGGAACCCGGCGGTCGAGAACCAGGCCACCGACCGCGCCTTTCGCATCGGCCAGCGGCGCAACGTGCTGGTGCACAAGTTCATGACCACCGGCACGGTGGAAGAACGCATCGATCAGATGATCGCGGAAAAACGACAACTGGCGGATGAACTCCTGGCCGGCGACGGTGAGGTCAACCTCACCGAGCTGTCCGACGAGGCGTTGATCGACCTCGTCCGTCTCGACGTGACGCGCGCGTCGCTCTAGAGTCGGAGAGACGGCGCCGCCGGATCACGGAGGCGAACCGGCGAACAGGCTTCAATTGACGCGAACTTCGCCGGCAACGGCGGGACCGGTCATCCTGCTTTGCAACCTCTGGCCGTTGCGGTGCCGCTGCGTCGCTTGGCTCGCCCTGCGAGAGCGCTGTGCCCGGATTGGAGCCGCGGATGATCTGTAAAGATGATTCGGGGGATTCTGGTCGGTCCCGCAACGGCGACCATTTCGACAAGTTGATGAATTGAACTCTCTTCGGAGAGCGGACCACTCCTGATGCTTCGCAGGTCTCGCGCACAGCGCGATTTCGCAGCAACCCCGGCCCCTGGGCCTCTGAAATCGTGCCGATTTCCCGGACGATCCCGAGCTTGGCGGCAAACCTCCCGATGAGATCCGAGCCATGAGGGCCTGACCACAATGGAATGGAGGTCGTACGTCCCGGTAGCCGCGCGCCGCGCGAGGGCTCGCCGGGAGATGAACCAGCTCCGCAAGAAGGGCAGGGACATTCAGCCCGTCGAGATCGAAGGGCGCGCCATCGCCCGTAGCTTCTGGGGCAAGCGCTGGTGCGAGCATCTGGAATCGTTCTCCGACTACGCCAACCGCCTGCCGCGCGGGCGTACCTACGTGCGCAACGGCTCCGTGTGCCACCTCTCGATTCGAACCGGTCGCATCGAGGCCATCGTCAGTGGATCGGAGCTCTACGACGTCACCATCCGGATCGACAAGTTGAAAGCCGCGGTGTGGAAATCCATCAAGACCAGATGCGCCGGACAGATCGGCTCGATGCTCGAGCTGCTTCAGGGCAAGCTGTCGCAACAGGTGATGGGGGTCGTGACCGACCGTAACCACGGTCTCTTTCCGAAACCGGGCGAGATCCGGTTCAATTGCAGTTGCCCCGACTGGGCGGCGATGTGCAAGCACGTTGCATCGGTGCTCTACGGCGTGGGCAGCCGGCTCGACGATCGCCCCGAATCGCTCTTTCTCCTGCGCGGTGTCGATACCGCGGAGTTGATTGCCACCGAGATGGCGTTGCCCGGCGACGCGGCCGCGGACGACGCCCTGGCCGATGATGCACTCACCGGCATCTTCGGCATCGACCTCGACCCGGGGGATGCGCCTCCTGCCCGGAAAGCACCGGCAAAGCAGCGGCAACAGGCACGGCGGCGCGCCGCCTCCGGACGGCAGGCGCCGCCCGCCGCGAAGATCCAGGACCTCCCTGCCGCCGCGGCACCGGCGGGGCGTGCCGGCAAGGCAGCTTCGACCGCCGCGCGGGGGAAGAAAACCTCTCCAGCCGTCACGTCCCGAAAACGCGCCGCCGCGAAGGTCGCCGGCGCCTCACCCCCCGACATCCGCCCCACCGGAAAATGGGTGGCCCGGCTGCGCCGGCGGTGCGGTCTCTCCGTTGCCCGATTCGCCGGACAGCTCGGCGTATCGGCGGTGACGGTGTATCGCTGGGAAGCCACGCCAGGGCCGCTCAACCTGCGCACGCGCCCACTGAACGCCTTGATGGCCTTGCACCGGCAGTCCGGGGGGTAATGGAGAAAGGGAAGTCGGGGGAACGCCAAATCAACTCGATTGGAGCATTCGCTCCCGGAGGGTCGGCGAGCCTCCGATCACCGGTCACGAGCACCGCGGACAACGCTTCCGCCAATGCCACGCAGATGGCGTCATACGCGGTGACGCTGTCACGGAGTTGCCAAGTCCGATCGAGGAAAGGCTCATGGGGATATCGTTCGACGTCGAGGTTGCGCCAGCGGTTGAGCGCCAGCGCTCCCAACCGTTCGTTGAGCGTTCCGTGCAGCACGTACCGGCGCAGCATCTGGTCGATGTCGATGTCGATGTCGATGAGATACGGTACGTGAACGACCTCGGTTTCGTCGGCCAACCGCGCCGCAAGCCTCTTGCCTGCGGCGGTATCCAACAGGAACTCGATGGCGCCGGAAGCATCCGGAACCATCAACGCGAGTCCCGTTCCTCGCGCAGAACGTCGGTCGGCGATCGATCCAGTACGACTTCCGGCCGCGAGCGGATGGCCCCGATCAACTCCCGCCGGCTCGGACGCTCGAGCGCCCTCTCGATTTCCCGCAGGACGTAGTGGGACATCGAGACCCCCTCGATGGCGGCGCGGCCCTTCAGACGCCGGTGCAATGACTCCGGGACGTTGCGGATCCGGATCATCGTTGTCATGGCATGAGTATGAAAAAAGGTCTTTTCATGTCAACGCGCGCATGCTGGCGATCGCGCGTCGCGTCTCAGAGTTGGCCGGCGTCGCCGTCGTCCATGAACCCATCGAGATAGCCGGGGTCGTCGAACCGCGCCGGGCGGAACGCGGCGGCGTATCCCGGTAGCGGCGCCTCGCAGACGTGGGCCGCGAGCAACTCCCCGCCGGCGCAGGCGCCCATGATCCCGAACCCGGACCAGGCGGCGTTCACGTAGGCTCCGGCGACCGGGAGGGGGCCGATGAGGGGGCGGTTCTCAGGAGTCTTCACATAGTAGCCGCCGTCGACGGTCATGCGGGGCAGGCGCGCGAAGTAGCGCTCCAGCGACGGCAGCATCCGCGACCATCCGCGCAGCGCGATCTCCGGCAGCCGCTCGTCGAGGGGGACCGGGAATACCGGATCCACCGTTTCGGTGTCGTAGGTCCACAGCATCATCAGCCAGTGCTCGCCGGGGGTCCCTTCGGGGCGGCCGTGGATTCCAGCCGGGAACGGCTCGACGAGCGGGCGGGTCTCCTCGTGGGCGGCGAGGACGGCCCGCTCGTCGTCGGACCATGGCAGCTCGACGGGATCGGCCCAGACGAGCAGCGGCGCGTCGCCCGGCACCGCGAGCTCCACGTCCCGGAACGTCGCCTTCACGTGGCGCTCGTACACGATCGGCAACTCGACCCCGACCTCCCGAGCCAGCTCGGTGAGATAGGGGCCCGGCGAGAGCACCAGCGTTCCGGTCTCGATCCGCGCCTGCTCCCCGGGTCGCGCCACCGACACCGCACGCACTCGGCCGCCGCTCGTATCGATGCCGGTCACTTGCCCTCGGATCAGCTTGACGCCATGGTCCCGTGCCCGCTCCAGCATCGACATGCCAAGCTGCTGCGCGCTCAGCCACCCGCAACGGCGCGCGTGCAGCACTGCGACCACGGCGGGGTCGAGGTACGGAAACTCGGCGTGGATGAGGGCGGGGTCGGTGATCAGGTCCGCGCCGGACGGAACGTCCTCGAAGCCGTGCGCCGGCGACCGGATATAACCGCCGGGGCTCGACCTGGAACCGTCGTGCACGCGAAGCTCCCCGGCGCCGAGGGATTGCGCCTCGCGCCCGAGGTTGCGGAAGGCGGCGATGCGCGACGGCTCGGCGGTGGCGAAGAGGTAGCCGCGGCGGTTGAGGCGGAGCCGGCCGCCGCTCTCGCGTTCGATCCGCTCCAGCAGGTCGACGCTGCGGTTCATGAACGCGACCATCGCGTCGCCCGGCCCGGGCCACCAGTTGCGATAGCACTCCGTGGACTTGTCGCTGGTGAGCGCCAGCGGATCGCCGGCCTCGACGAGGACCACGCCCTCCAGACCTTCCCTCACCGCGAGGTGGAATGCGGCAGAGATGCCGGCGATGCCCGCACCGACGACGACGACTTCGGCCGTCGACCGGGTCATGTGCGGTATGCGGCTCGGATCGTGCGCGGACCCTCGGCCCCTCGAGATGCATCCGAAGCATCCGGTGCCGTGGCCGGCGGGCTCGTGCGTGCGGTCCGTTCGATGGATCGAGAGCGGGGGCGGGAGTCCATCGGCTGATCTCCGGGCGGTTCGAATCCCGAACGCGAGATGGAAGTATCGTCAGGCGGCGGCCCGGCGTATTGCAAGGACCCTTTCACCCTGTAGATCGGGTTGGCCGGAGGCGTAACCCGATATCGGACCGAGGCGCTCAAGTCGGATTGCCTGCATCCCTCATCGGCACGTCATTGCCACCGACCTCCCGTCCACTTCCTTGTCTTGAGCTCGCAGCTATCCCACAGACCCTTGCCGCAAGCCAACTCCCACCTCCAGCGTGAAATCATCCTGTGCCGACTCGGCATGGGCTCCGGCGCAGGGCGAAGCCGCATTGGGTAAGATTCCTCCGTCTCGACCGCCCTCGCCGGTCGCCGCAAGAGAGCCTCTGCCATGAAGTACGCCGAGACGATCCTCGACCTCATCGGAGACACCCCTCTGGTCAAGCTGAATCGACTGGCCGACTCCCGCATGGCGACAGTGCTGGTCAAGCTCGAGAACTACAACCCCGCCGGCTCGGTCAAGGACCGGATGGCCTGGAACATGGTTCGCCGAGCCGAGGAGGCGGGCCTGCTCGGTCCCGGCGCGACCCTCGTCGAGAGCACCTCGGGCAACACCGGCCTCGGTCTCGCGATGGCCGCGGCGGTGCGCGGATACCGCT
>CAYFYS010000133.1:0-6064 GCA_964347365.1 uncultured Rhodospirillaceae bacterium
ATCAGGGTTGCAGGACGATCTTTCCGAAGACTTCGCGATCGATGAGCTGCTGGATCGAAGCCGCAGTCTCCGACAGCGGGCGGACGGCGTGCAGGACGGGCTTGATCTCGCCGTCGACGACCATGCGCATCACCTCGGCCTGATCCTCCGGCGTCCAGGCGTTGCAGCCCACGATGGTGATCTCGTAGGTCCAGATATAGCGGACGTCGTTGTCCGTGGCATAGCCCGCCGAGGCGCCGCAGGTCAGCATGCGGCCGCCGGGATGGATGATCTTCAGGCATTCGAGCCAAGTCTTGCCGCCTATGTAGTTGACCACGACGTCGACGCCGCCCCCCTCGCCCATGCGCGGCTTGCCGTAAGTCTCGTAGACGAAATCGCCGATGCTGCCTTCGGCGGTGTTGATGACCCTGTGGGCGCCGATCTCCCGCAAGCGCTGCATCTTCCATTCGGCGCTGCCGCAGGCGATGACCTCGCAACCCGCAGCGTGGGCGAGCTGCACGCAGGCGGTGCCCACCCCACCGGTCGCCCCCAGAATGAGGACGGTTTCATCCTTCCGGACAGCCCCCCGGGTCACCATCATGCGCAGCGCCGTCCCATAGGCCACGGGCAGGCTGGCCGCCTCCACGTCGCTGAGGCCGTCCGGGATGGGGATCATGTACTGGGCGGGAATGCGCACGAGCTCGCAGCAGCCGCCGAGCCGGCTCTCCCCGGTCATCCCCTCGCCCTTCACCAGCGGATAGATGCTGACGCGATCGCCCGGCTGCCAGCGTTGTGCATCCACATCGGCTCCCAGCGCGACGATTTCCCCGGCGATGTCGCCGCCGGGAATCATCGGCAGCGGCGTTCGCAGCGCCGTGTGTTTCCCAAGGATCATGGGCTCGAAACCGTTGAGCGCCACCGCCTTGACCTTCACCAGGCAGTCGCCGGGACCGATCTCGGGGTCGGGGAACTCCTCGATGCGGATGTTCCCGGTCGAGCCATGCTGGTGGAAGACCGCAGCCTTCATTCTCTCCTCCGTCGGTGTGCCCCCGGTCGAGCACATTCTGAGTTGCCCGATATATCATTCCGTCGGCCGACAGGCGATGCGGCGCGGGCGTGCGGATGCCGTCTTGAGCCGCACGAAATTCTGGGCGAGATTTCCATCGCCTTCTGATCCGAGGACGACAGGCGCCGCGATGGCCCATACCAACCTCGGCGACCTGATCGACCGGGCCGCCGATCCGCAGAAGACCGCGATCATCGATTTGTCGGACGCGGCCGGACCGCGTAACCTCACCTATGGCGCCCTGGCGGAGCGAACCGACGCGGTGGCGCGCGCCCTGATCCATCGGGGGCTCGTCCGAGGCGAAACAGTCGCGATCCTGGCCGCCAACAGCGCGGATTATCTTTGCGCCTATTTCGGAATCATGCGGGCCGGCCTGGTCGCGGTGCCGCTCGGCTTCAAATTTCCCGCCGACACGATCGCCTACATGCTGGCCGACTGCCGCGCCCGTCTGGTGTTTGTCGACGCCGAGCGCGTCGCGCTGTGCCCCGACGGTATTGCGCGCGTTCGTTTCGGCGACGACGGCCCGCAAGGCTTCGAGGCCGCCCTGCGACCGGGTCCGTTCGCCTGCGTGGACACCCGCAAGGACGATGTCGGCATGATCCTCTACACCTCGGGCTCGACCGGCCGGCCCAAGGGCGTACCGCTCACCCATGCCGGGCAGCTGTGGGTGATCGGCAACATCGCAGGCGACGGCAGCGAATTCCGCCGCCACCGCTTCCTGGTCGCAGCGCCGCTCTATCACATGAACGGGCTTCTCATGTCGAAGCTCGTCGCGGCCAGCCATGCGAGCATGGTATTACTGCCCCAGTTTCGCGCAGCGCAATACATCGAGGCGATCGCACGTTACCGCTGCACCTATCTCACCTCGGTTCCCACCATGATCGCCCTCGTCGCCAGGGAAGAAGCGCTGCTCGCACAGACCGATCTCGATTCCGTCGAGATGGTCCTGATGGGATCGGCACCGCTCAGCCAAGCGCTGATCGACAAGGTTCACGCGATCTTCCCACTGGCGGCGACCGTGAACTCCTACGGCACCACCGAGGCGGGCGCCGGAACGTTCGGCGCCCATCCGGACGGTCATCCCAGACCGGAAGTCGCGCTCGGCTACCCTGCCCCGGGCGTGGAGGCGCGGCTGGTTGCCGGCACGGACAGGAATGCGCACCAGGGGGTGCTTCATCTCAGGACGCCGGCCCGGATGAGCGGGTATCTCAACCTGCCCGAACGGACGGCCCAGAGCGTGGATCCGGACGGCTGGTATGACACCGGCGATATCATGCGCCGGGACGCGCTGGGCTTTTTCCATTTCGTCGGCCGGGCCGATGACATGTTCGTCTGCGGCGGCGAGAACATCTACCCGGGCGAGGTCGAGAAGCTGCTGGAGCGGCATCCGGCCATCCACCAGGCGTGTGTCGTACCGGCCGAGGATGCCGTGCGCGGCCAAAAGCCGGTCGCCTTCGTCGTCCGCGCACCGGGGACGGCGATCACCGAAGGCGAGGTCAAGGCGTTCGCGCTCGCAAACGGCCCGCCACACCAGCATCCTCGCAACGTGGCCTTCGTTGCCACCCTGCCGCTTGCGGGCACCAACAAGATCGACCGCCGCGCGCTGATCGCCCGCGCAGCCGCATATGCGGAGCCGGAAGGCTCCGCGCCGTCCGAAGGATCTGGTTGAACGACGACGTGGCCCGATTGCGGGGCGTATCCTTCAACAGGCCCCGTCCGGGTCCTGGGGGCCGTCGGGCGATTCGTCAGTCGGTTCCCCTCCCAGCGCGGTCAGTGCCGCCTTGAGATCGACGAGCCCGGCCTGAAGCTGCGCGGGATCGGTGCCGCGAAGGACCACGCTGACCCCGAAACGGCGCCGGCGCATCGCCGGATAGCTGCCGATTTCGACGGCGGGATAACGGTCCTGGAGGACGCCGAGCGCTTCGGCGATCGCACCCTCGGGCAGGTAGACATGGATCGCCCGGGATTGTACCGGCGTCCCGCCGACGAGTCGGTGCTTCAGCCCGTCGAACATCGCCTGCATGATCTGCGGGACCCCGGCCAGCACGTAGACGTTGGCAATTCGATAACCCGGGGCGGCGCTTACCGGGTTGGAGACCAGCTCCGCGCCTTCGGGGAAGGTCGCCATACGCATCCGCGCCTCGTTCATCTCGCCGCTCCCGAGGCGGGATTGTAGAAGGGCGACGATTTCGGGGTCGCGATACATGCCCACGCCGAACGCTTCGGCAACGCATTCCGACGTGATGTCGTCATGGGTCGGCCCGATACCGCCTGTCGTGATCACGTAGTCGAAGGCGGCTCTGGTCTCGACCACCGCCGCAACAATGACCGCCCGGACATCGGGGATGATCCGAACCTCGCGCAGACGGATACCGATCGCGTTCAGCTCCTTGGCCAGATAGTTGATGTTCCTGTCCCGGGTCCGTCCCGAGAGGATCTCATTGCCGATGACCAGGACGCAGGCGGTGACGGTCTTCTCTTCGGACATCGCGCCCCCGGGCGGAGAAAAAGGCCGGGCATGTTTATCAGCCGGTGTGGGATGAGGCCAGCACCGGGCGGCGATGGAACTGGACCGCCCGCTCCGGCTCGCCTTATAAACGGAGCCATGAACGAGCGTTGGGCGCGCGCCGAAGACCTGCAGGACCGTTCGGATCACATCCCGCTTCACGGACCCGAAGAGTTTGCGGCAATGCACCGCGCGGGCCGGCTCGCCGCGCAGGTGCTGGACTTCATCACCCCCCATGTCGTGCCCGGCGTGACGACCGGGCGGATCGACACGCTGTGCCACGACTACATCATCGACCATGGTGCGATCCCCGCCCCGCTCAACTATCGCGGGTTTCCCAAATCGGTCTGCACCTCGGTCAACCATGTCGTGTGCCACGGCATCCCGGGCGAGAAGATCCTGCGCGAAGGCGACATCCTCAACATCGACATCACCGTCATTCTGGAGGGCTGGCACGGCGATACCAGCCGCATGTTCCCGGTGGGCAAGGCCGGGGTGAAGGCGCGCCGGCTGTGCCATGCGACCTATGAATCGATGATGCGCGGGATCGCGGCGGTCCGGCCGGGCGCAACGCTTGGCGACGTCGGCCATGCGATCCAGTCCTTCGTCGAGGCCGAGCGGTTCTCGGTGGTGCGCGACTTCTGCGGCCACGGGCTGGGGCGGATCTTCCACTGTCCGCCGAGCGTGCTCCACTACGGCCGGCCGGGACAGGGTCTGGTGCTCAGGGAAGGCATGTTCTTCACCATTGAGCCGATGGTCAACGCCGGGCGCTACGAGACCAAGATACTCTCCGACGGCTGGACGGCGGTGACCAAGGACCGCTCGTTGTCGGCCCAGTTCGAGCATTCGATCGGAGTGATCGCGGACGGCTGCGAGATTTTCACGCTCTCGCCCGCCGGGCTGCACGAGCCGCCCTACGACTGAACGCGAACACGGACAGGGGGACCGCCATGAGCAAGAGCTTCGGCGCGCTTTGGCGCGACCGCTTCGGCACACAGGCGCGCGCGGGGAGCGATGCCGGCCCAGATCCGGCAATCGCCCGGCTTCTCGCCCACCGTACACATCGACGCTTCACCGACCAGCCGGTCGCGGAGACGATGCTTGCGATGCTGCTGGCGAGCGCCCTGTCCGCCCCGTCGAAGTCCGATCTCCAGCAGGTCTCCATCATCCGAATCAGGGACTCCGCGCAACGCGCGAAGATCGCAGCCCTGATCCCCTCGATGCCCTGGATCGGCACCGCACCGGAGTTTTTCATCTTCTGCGGCGACAACCGGCGCATTCGCGAAATCTGCCGAGCGCGCGGGCTGAACTACGCCAACGATACGCTGGATGCGGTGCTTAACGCCACCATCGATGCCGCGATCGCGATGCAGACCATGACAGCGGCGGCCGAGATCGTAGGTCTGGGCACGTGTCCGATCAGCCACGTCCGCGATCACGTCGACACGGTGGCCGAGATCCTGGCGATCCCCGATGGCGTCTTTCCGATTTCCGGCCTGTGCGTCGGCCATCCCGCCCAGGACGGCTACATCAGCCTGCGCCTGCCGCCGGAGATCACCGTGCACACCGACCGCTACGACGATTCGGCGCTCCAGGCGGAGATCTCGGAGTACGACCGCCGCCGTAACGCCTGCCATGCGATACCGCCCGAGAAATACAGGCGCACAGAGGCGTTCGGCACGCCCGCCTTCTATGGCTGGTCCGAGGACAAGGCCCGCCAAATGGCGGTCAACGACGGCCAGACGATGCGCACCTACCTCACCGCCAAAGGATTCGCCCTGGCCTGAAGCTGCGCACGGCCTATGACCCGTCGAGGAACAACACCTCCATCTGACGCGGCAGATCGCGGAAGCTGAGCTCGATCGAGGCGGCGCCGTGGCGGCGTACGGGCCATTGCCTGGTCCGCGCCTGGTCGATGAATGCCTCCACGCCGCCCAGCGAGCCGTAGTGCATCGGCACGATCAGCATCGGCCGGATCTGCTCGAGCACCTCGAACAGTTCGCGGTGACTCATGGTCCACATCCCGTCGACGGGCGCAAACGCGATATCGATCCGTCCGAGTTCGCGGATCTGATCCCCGGACAGGACGTGGTGCAGGTGCGAGATGTGGACAAGGCAAAGGCCCTGGGACTCGATGACGAACATCGAATTGCTGTTGGCCAACCGGCCGCCGAAATCGGTGAAGTTCGTCGGCACGTTGCGTACCCGCACATCCCTGATCGACAGGTTGTGGCGCGCGGTGCCGCCCTCGGGGTCCCAGCCGCGCAGCACATGAGGGATCGCAGCGTCGGGCTGGTAGCTGAAATGGGTATCGTGCGCGTTGTTCATCGTCACGATCGTCGGCAGGCGCGGCGGTTGGACGTAATCGTTGTAGTCCGTGGCGACCCGCACGCCCTGGGGCGATTCGACCACGAAGGTCGCATGGCCGATATAGCTGATCCGCAGGTGGTACGCCTTGACCGGGGCGGCGGAATAGACCGCGGCGCCGCGGCGCGGTGCGCCCTGCGCCATCG
>CAYFYS010000134.1:0-6035 GCA_964347365.1 uncultured Rhodospirillaceae bacterium
CCCGATCCGACCGATTGTTTCCGGACCCATTTCTTTGCCGGGATCGCCCACGCGCTGCGCGCGGTGCCGGCCGAGAAGTTGCCGCTGCTGGACCCGGGGCTGCTGCCGATCCTCGACAAGGGCCGCCGGATCGGGCTGGAAGACTACATGGCGGCGATCGATGCCCGCACCGCTCTGTCGCGGACCGCAAAGACGTTCTTCGAAACCTGCGATCTGCTGCTCACCCCGACAATGGCGGTGCCACCATTCGCGGCCGGCAGGCTGTCGCCGGACGGCTACGACCAGGAAGAATGGATGGGGTGGTCGCCGTTCACCTACCCGTTCAATCTCACCGGACAGCCGGCGCTCAGCGTGCCGTGCGGGTTCACCGCATCGGGCCTGCCGGTGGGCCTGCAGATCGTCGGCCAGTACCACGCCGAGGCGCTGGTGCTGCGTGCCGCCCACGCCTATCAGAGCGCGCATCCGACATGGGAGCGCCGGCCGCCGATTGCCTGAGGATCGGCCGCACTGCCCCCGGTGATGCTTGTCCAGGCCAGGGCGGCGCCCTAGTTGGGGCTGATGACCAACCGCGCTGCGCGTGCAAGGGAGCCCCTCATGGCCGAGACCGCCACGATCCAGACCGTTGATGCCAACCTGACCTATTCGGCCGATACCGGCGTGAAGCCGGTCAACGAGACCATGGAAGAGGGCAACATGGCCCGGCGCCGATCCGGCGTCCAGGAGGAGCACCGGGTGCGCATTCGCAACGGCCGGCTGATGCGCGATACGTTCCGTCTCGATGAGGCGGGTTTCGAGTTCATCGACCACAGGACGGCGGTGAAGAATTTCTTCGATATCGAGGAAGTCGAGGCGGTCTACTATCCGGAGGTCGAGCGGCTGGTTCGGGAGCGGACCGGGGCCAGGCGCGTTCTGGTCTTCGACCACACGCTGCGCTCCGGCGATGAGGACGTCCGCGAGACCCGTAAGGTCCGCGAGCCGGTCAAGGCGGTCCACAACGACTACACCGAATGGTCCGGTCCGCAGCGGGTGCGCGATTTGCTGCCCGATGAAGCCGAGGAACTGCTCGCCCGCCCGTTCGCCATCGTCCAGGTCTGGCGGGCGATCGACCAGCCGATCCAGTCCGATCCGCTGGCGATCGCCCATGCGCGCAGCCTGCCCGCGACCGACCTGATCGCCTCGGAGCGGCGCTATCCCCACCGGGTTGGCGAGACCTATCAGGTCGCCTACAACCCTGACCACGAATGGTATTATTTCCCGGAGATGACCCGCAACGAGGCGCTGGTCTTCAAGGTCTACGATTCCGAGACCGACGGCCGGGCGCGGTTCACCGCCCACACCGCGTTCGCCGATCCCAACACGTCCCGGAACGCGCCGGCTCGCGAGAGCATCGAGATGCGCACGATCGCCTTCTTCTAGCGCCGAGCGCACGCCCGGGCCAAAACCGTCGGTGCGATGTGCCGTGGACGGGGCGGCGGCCGGCGCTTCCCGGCGGCTGCGTTTCCCGCATCGGGACAGGGTTCGTGCAAGCCTGTCCGTCGCGACGCATCGCCGATCGGGCGTTGAGAATGCGTTGGATCGACCCAGTTGCGAGTGACTGGCAGTTGCAATATACTCGGGGCGCGCAGGAGGTTGCCAGCCGTCGGCGATGTATATCTGTCTTTGCAACGGTCATACCAGCCAGGAGCTCGAGGCCCTGGCTCGTTCGGGTATCAGATGCGTCGAGCGGGCCTATGAGATTCTGGGCGGTGCGCCGGTCTGTGGGCACTGCATCGATTTCGCTGGAGCGATCCTGGCCGTCGCAGAGCCGGAGGCTTCCGCACGAAACCCGGAAGGAGAGCGTGCCAGCGCGCAGGAACCCGCCGCGGCGTCGCCGTGAGGGGCGAGAAACGGGTCGGACGGCCGCTTCGGCCTTGCGATCGCGTCCTGCGGGCCCGTGAGCGGGCGCTGCGAAGCCCCGCCTCAGCCCATTTGCGACTGCTGGTAGTTCTCGATGCCGATCTTGCCAATCAGCTCCAGGTTGGTTTCCAGCCAGTCGACATGCTCTTCCTCGGATTCGAGGATGTCCTCCAGGATTTCCCGGGAGACGTAGTCCCGGACGCCTTCGCAATGGGCGATCGCCTCGCGCAGTTCCGGTATCGCCATTTCCTCAAGCTTCAGATCGCATTCCAGGATGTCCTTGACGTCCTGCCCGATCAGCAGCTTGCCCAGATCCTGCAGGTTCGGCAGGCCCTCCAGAAACAGGATACGCTTGATCAGACGATCGGCGTGCTTCATCTCGTCGACCGATTCCTTGAACTCGTACTCACCCAGTTCTCGCAGCCCCCAGTCGCACAGCATCCTCGAATGCAGGAAATACTGGTTGATGGCCGTCAGTTCGTTGCGGAGGATCCCGTTCAGACGGGTGATGGTCTCCTTGTCACCTTTCATCAGCCAGCCTTTCCAGCTATGGCACGCGTCCGCCGGATGGGAAACGCTCGTGCGCGCCGGTATCGTAGCATCGGCCCGTCGGTCAGGCCAGCCGCGAGGACATGACCACCGACAGGAGGTTGCCGGCATAGTCGGCCGCGTTGCCGGTTTCCATCAGCCGGGCGCGGGCGAGGTACCGCTTGCAGGTCGCCAGCGACTCACGGCTGCGCTCGGCGAGCGTGGCCAGCAGAGATTCCGTCTCGGCGTCAAGCGCGCCGGGCTCGGCGACATGGCTGACGAAGCCCAGGCTGCGTGCGGTCCGTGCGTCGATCTCGCGGGTCGAATAGACCAGCCAGGCGATCGCCTTGGGCATCGTGCGATCGATATGGGCACACATGGCAAGCGTCGGCGGCAGGTCCTGCAGCATCTCGGGCAGGCTGAACCGGGCATCATGGGCGGCGATCGTGATGTCGCAGACCGCCGCGGCCGCGCAGCCGAAACCGCTTGCCTGGCCCTGAACCGAAGCGATGACCGGCACCTCGGCATCGCGCACCGCTTCGTAGTAGCCAAGGATCGGTGCGCTCAACTGCGTGCGCATCTGGAGCGCCGTTCTGGGCGCGGCTTCCGGCGCGCCGGCGGGGTCGCGGCCGCGGCAGAAATCCGCGCCCGCCGCCGAGATGGCGATCGCCTTGACGTCGGGGTTACTCCCGGCCGCGGCGATCATGTCGGTCAACGCGACCACCATGTCGATGCTCAGCATGTTGCCGACCGCGGCGCGGTCGATCCGGATGCGCTCGATCGCACCGTCGCGCCACCGCGTGATGGCCTGCTCGCTCACCGCGTCTCCTCCCCGGGCCCCCGGAAGATCCCGGTCGGGATCGCCCTGTTATTCTCGGGCCCCGTCATCTCGCGTGCGCCCGGGCTGCCCGGATCAGCGCGGCCAGGCGGGCCGGCATGATCGGCACTTCGTCGATCCTTACGCCCAGCGGGGAAAGCGCATCCTCGATCGCGGCGACGATCGCAGCCAGCGCCGGGATCGTCCCGCCCTCGCCGGCGCCCTTGACGCCGAGCGGGTTGTTGGGCGTCGGCGATTCGACATGGGTCACCGCGACCCGCGGGATTTCCCGGGCGCCCGGCAGCAGGTAATCGGCGAACGTCGTGGTGATCGGCTGGGCGTCGGCGTCATAGCCCATCCATTCGTAGAGCGCGTTGCCCACGCCGTGGGCGCACGCGCCCTGGATCTGGCCGTCGACGATGAACGGGTTGATCAGCCGCCCCGAATCGTGAGCCATGACGTAGTTCAGGATCGCGACATCGCCGGTCTCGGCGTCGACTTCGACTTCGACCACGGCCGTGCCGTTGCAGTAGGCCGATTGTGGCGGCGAAAAGTATTCGGTGGACTCCAGCCCAGGCGCGACGCCGCCGGGCAGCGAGAAGCCCGGCATGCCCTGGACCGCACGGGCGACCTCGCGCAGCGTGATGGTCATCTCGGGCACGCCCTTGACGAAGATCGTACCGTCTTCGATGTCGAGGTCCTCCTCGGCGGCCTCCAGGAGGTGGGCGGCGACCTTGAGCGCCTTCTCGCGGACCGCAGTCGCGGCCAGGTGGACCGAGTTGCCGGCATTGACCGCGATCCGGCTGGCGAACGTCCCCACGCCGTTGGCGATCTTGCCGGTATCGCCCACCTCGACCGCGATCCGCTCGGGCGCCACCCCGAGCGGGCCCGCACAGAGCTGAGCAAGCGTAGTCCAGTGGCCCTGCCCGGAATCCCCGCCACCGGTGTAGACGGTGATCTGACCGTCGGGATGGACCCGCACGGTCGCCCCTTCGAACGGGCCGAGACCGGTGCCTTCGACATAGTTGGCGATGCCGATGCCGACATGTCGCCCGGCGGCGCGCGCTTCCGCTTGTCGGGCGGCAAAACCGTCATAGTCGGCGACGGCCAGAGCTTCTTCCTGACAGCGGGGGTAGTCGCCGCTGTCATAGGTCATCGGCTTGCCGTCGCGGAAGATCAGCCCGAAGCTGTAGGGCATCTCCGCAGCCGGGATGAAGTTCCGCCGCCGGATCTCGGCCGGGTCGATGCCGATGCCTGCGGCCGCGCGGTCGAGCAGCCTCTCCATGGCGAAGACCGCCTGCGGTCTGCCGGCGCCACGCACGGGGGTGACGGCGACCTTGTTGGTCAGCGCGACGTGCGCGGTCAGTGCGTAGGCCGGCACCACGTAGGGGCCGGGCACGGTGGTGGCCGAGATGTAGGGGCTGATGATTCCCCACGGCATGTAGGCGCCGGTGTCGTGGATCATCTCGCCGCGCAGGCCGAGGATCCGGCCCTCGCCGTCGCAGGCGATCTCCATCTCCCAGTACTGGTCGCGCTCCTGGTTGGTGGCAACGAAGTTCTCGCGCCGGTCTTCGATCCACTTGATCGGCCGGCCATAGGCGCGCGCGCAGAACGGGATCAGGGCCTCCTCGACGTAATAGATCGTCTTGGGTCCGAACCCGCCGCCGACCTCCGGCGCGATCACGCGCAGCCGATCGTTGGACCAGCCGAGCATGTCCACGACGTTCATCTTGACCAGGAAGGGCGATTGCGTCGCAGACCACAGCGTGACGATGTCGCGCAGATCGTCGTACTGGGCGACCACCGCGCGGTTCTCGATCGCATGCCCGCCGCCGCGGTGGCTATGGGCGGAGACCTTGAAGCGGTGGCGGGCGGACGCGAACGCGCGCTCGACATCGCCGTAGCCGACATCGAACCGGGCGCCCTCGTTCCCCTGACCGCCGAGATGGCAGGCCGGCGCGTCGGCCGCCAGCGCGTCGCGGCAATCCGATGCCGCTCCCAGCAAATCGTAGTCCACCAAGACCGCATCGGCCGCGTCTTCGGCCCGGTAGCGGGTATCGGCCAGCACCATTGCGATCGGCTCGCCGACGAAGCAGACCTCCTCGTCTTCCAGGAGCCGCTGCTGGAACGGTTGGGTTATCGCCGGGTTGGGAACCTGGAAGGGGACCCGCACACTGCGCAGCGGGCCCGGCAGGTCGGCGTTGGTAACGATCCGGAAAACGCCGGGCATGGCCGCGGCCGCCGCGGTGTCGATGCCGCGGATCCGCGCGTGGGCGTGGGGGCTGCGCACGAACGCGGCTTCGAGCAGGTGCGGCAGGTGAATGTCGTCGGTGTACCGGCCGCGACCGGCGAGCAGCGCCGGGTCCTCCATCCGTTTGACCCGGGCGCCCATCATGCGTGCGCTCATTGGCGAGACCCCGGATTCAGGCCGGCGCGGGCGTGCCTGTCGGATGCGGCGAACGGCCCCGCCATCCGCCGCTAGGCCCCGAGCCCGCCTTCGCCGCGCAACCGGCCGGCAGCATCAAGCGCGGCATCGACGATCCCCTGATAACCGGTACAGCGGCACAGATTGCCGGAGATCGCGATCCTGACCTCCTGCTCGGTCGGGTCCGGGTTGTCGCGCAGAAACTCCAGCAGCGTCGTCAGCATGCCGGGGGTGCAGAACCCGCACTGCAGGCCGTGATTGTCCATGAAGGCCTGCTGCAGCGGGTGAAGCTCTTCCTCGTTGGGGGCGCTCCCCTCTATGGTCAGGATCTCGTGGCCGTCGGCCTGGACGGCGAGCGTCAGGCAGGAT
>CAYFYS010000135.1:0-6028 GCA_964347365.1 uncultured Rhodospirillaceae bacterium
ATGGGCGGCACCTCGACCGGCGAGCCCGGCATCGGCTACGGCAAACGCAGACATCTGGAGGCCGAGTACGGCGATGCGGTCACGGTGATGCA
Organism: uncultured Rhodospirillaceae bacterium; assembly: GCA_964347365.1. Taxonomy (GTDB): domain Bacteria; phylum Pseudomonadota; class Alphaproteobacteria; order MPNO01; family MPNO01; genus CAYFYS01. The sequence goes on from CAYFYS010000135.1 coordinate 93, forward strand.
GGCGCTCAAGGCGGCCCTCGATCCGGGCGGGCTGATGAATCCGGGCAAGATCGTCGACCGTGCGCCGCACGGCCCGGCCGACGCAAGCCCTGCGCCGGTTCAGGCTTCTTCGTCCGGTTTCGAGGGACAGATGGTGGGCGCGGCTGGGATTGAACCAGCGACCCCTACGATGTCAACGTAGTGCTCTCCCGCTGAGCTACGCGCCCTGGAGGCCGGCACCCGTTCTATCGCCCGGGTGGCGCGCTTGGCAAGAGGAAGGGCGGATCGAAGACCGTTCGTTCCCCGGGCAGTTCCCTTTGCCGGCCCTGCGGGCGCGCCAAACCGCTTGACCCTCGGCCCGTGCGCGGCCTAGAGCTTTGGACGGGCAACCAGCGCAGCGGGGGCGAAATGGCGAACCGGGTCGCACTGACACCCTTCGATCGGCCGAACTCCTATGTCGGACGCAGCGTGCCGCGCGCCGCCGCCGGGCGGCACGCCGCCGGCCGCGGGCGCTTCATCGACGACATGACCCTGCCGCGCATGGTCCATGTCGTCTTCGTGCGCAGCCCGCACGCCCATGCCCGGATCGACGCGATCCGCAGCGCGGCTGCGCGTTCGATGCCCGGCGTTGTGGCCGTGGTGACCGGCGCCGAGCTCGCCCGGCATTGCACGCCCTGGGTCGGCGTGCTGACCCATCTGCAGGGGCTGAAATCGGCGCCGCAGCCGGCGCTGGCGACCACCGTTGCGCGCTGGCAGGGCGAGCCGGTGGCCGCGGTCGTGGCCGACAGCCGCGCGATCGCCGAGGACGCCGCCGCGTTGGTCGAAATCGACTATACCGCGCTCGCGCCGGTGGTCGATGCCGAGGCCGCGCTCGCCCCTGGCGCGGCGCCGATCCACGCCGATCTGGGCGACAACCTCGCCTGGGAACGCGGGATCGATGCCGGCGAGGCCGACCAGGCGTTCGCACGGGCCGCCCATGTGGTCGAGGCATCGTTCGGCTTCGGCCGGCATACCGGGGTCTGCCTGGAGCCGCGCGCGGTGCTGGCGCATTTCGATCCGGGCGACGGCCGGTTGACGGCGTGGTTCGCCACCCAGTGCCCGCACATGATCCAACATATCCTGGCCAGGCATCTGAACCTTGCCGAGGACGCGGTGCGCGTCATCACGCCGGACATCGGCGGCTCGTTCGGCATCAAGGTGCACACCTACGGCGATGAGATCGCGACCGCAGCGCTCAGCATCATGCTGCGCCGCCCGGTCAAGTTCATCGCCGACCGGCTGGAATCGTTCGTGTCGGACATCCACGCCCGCGACCACCGGGTCGACGGGCGCATCGCGGTCGCCGCCGACGGCGAGATCCTGGCCCTGGAGATCGACGACCTCACCGGGATCGGACCCTACTCAATGTACCCGCGCACGAGTGCGATCGAAGCCAATCAGATCCTCAACCTGGTCGGATCGCAATACGCCTGCCCCAACTACCGCGCGCGCGGGCGGGTGGCGTTTCAGAACAAGGCGATGATGTGCCAGTACCGCGCCGTCGGCCATCCGATCGCCTGTTCGGTGACCGAGGGGCTGGTCGATCGCGCCGCCGAGGCCGCCGGGATCGACCCGTTGGCGATCCGCCGGCGCAACCTGATCGCCGATGACGCCCATCCCAGCGGCTCCGCCTCGGGGCTGCGCTTCGAATGCCTGTCCCACCAGGCAACACTGGACAGGCTCGAAGAGATGATAGGCTATGCCGATCTTCGCGCCGAACAGCGGGCGCTGCGGGACGCCGGCGTCTATCGCGGCATCGGGCTTGCGACCTTTCTCGAGGTGACCAATCCGAGCCCGATGTTCTACGGCGTCGGCGGGGCGCATATCGCCGCCCAGGACGGCTGCACGGTGCGGCTGGAGGCCGGCGGAGCGGTAACCTGTTCGACCGGGGTGACCGAGCAGGGCCAGGGCGCCGAGGCGGTCGTCGGCCAAGTCGTCGCCACCGGGTTCGGCGTCCCCCTGGAAAAGGTGCGGGTGATCACCGGCGATACCGACCACACGCCCTATGGCGGCGGGACCTGGGCCTCGCGCGCGGCCGGCATCGGCGGGGAGGCGGCCTGGCAGGCGGCGCGCGCGCTGCGCACCAACGTTTTGGAGACCGCCGGGATCCTCCTGCAGGCGCAGCCCGAGGCGCTCGACATAAGCGACGGCGCGGTGGTGGACGCGGCCACCGGCAACCAGCGCATGGCGCTTTCCGACGTCGCCCGGACGGCGTTCTACCGCGGCAACGACCTGCCCAACGACCACCAGCCGGAGCTGGTCGTCACCCGCCATTACCGGGTGACCGACTACCCGTTCGTCTTCACCAACGGCGCTCAGGCCGCCTGGGTCGAGGTCGACGCACAGACCGGCGTGATTACCCTGCTCAAGCACTGGGCGGTCGAGGATTGCGGCCGGGTGATCAACCCGCAACTGGTCGATGAGCAGGTCCGCGGCGGCGTGATCCAGGGCATCGGCGCCGCCCTATGGGAACACTGCGTCTATGACGATGCGGGCCAGCTCCTGAACGGGACGATGGCCGACTACCTGGTCCCGCAGTTCCGCGAGACGCCCGATATCGAGGTCGCCCATATCGAGACCCCGACCGGGCTGTCCGAGCTCGGCGCCAAGGGTGCGGGCGAGGCCGGCACCGCCGGCGCCGCGGCCGCGGTGGTCAACGCGGTCAACGATGCGATCCGCCCGCTCGGCGCCAGGATCGACGACATCCCGCTGTCGCCCGATCGGGTCCTTGCGGCCCTCCGGGCGGCGTAGGCCGGCTAGGCTTCCGCCGCGACCAGGTTGCCGGCCTCATCGAGCTTGAGACCGGTTTTTGCGGCCCGTTCGAGCACGCTTTCGGCCCAGTCGACCTTGCCCGAGTTGGTACCGCCGATGATCGCCATCAGAAAGGCGTGCTCGGCGCCGACGTTCTTGAAGCCGCGCATCACGCCGACCGGGACCGAGACCACGTCCCACGGCCCCAGGATCACCTCGTTCTCGCCCTCATCACCCCAATAGACCGACCATTTGCCGGACATGGGGATGAACACCTCCACCGTCGGGTGGGAGTGCAGCGCGGCGCCCTTGCCGGGCTCGGCCGCCGAATAGGTGATGTTGAAACCCTCCACGGCGGTGATCGCGGGCTTGAGGTTCGCATCCTCGGTCACGCCGGCGCCGATGACGTTGTAGATGTCGCGCTCGTGACCGGGCAGTCTGGTGTCGACGAAGGCGACCGGGCTCGGCGTGAGATCGTCGAACCTCGCGGTACGGGACAGCATTTCCTCGCAAGAGACTTCACGGTTTGCCATCTGGGGTCCCTCCCTGCCTGGCACGGTCAGGATCGCACACGCGGGTCGGGCAGCGCCGCGCCGTCCACCGCCGCCCTTCGCCTATCGGTCGGCGCCCAGGCCGGTATTGCGCCCGCCATAGCGCCGCAGCCTCAGATCGGCCTGCTCCTTGTGCCCCCAGAACTTCTCGACCGCGCACAACCTGGAGCAGTAATCGCCGATTGCCACGCTCGCCGCCTCGGTGCATTCCTGGTAGGTGACCGTCTTGAGGAACTTGCCGACCCACAGGCCGCCAGTATAGCGCGCCGCCCCCATGGTGGGCAGGGTGTGGTTGGTGCCGATCACCTTGTCGCCGTAGGCGACGTTGGTTTCCGGTCCGAGGAACATCGCGCCGTAGTTGCGCATCCGCTCCAGGAACCAGCGCGGCTCGCGGGTCAGGATCTGGACATGTTCGCAGGCGATGCGGTCGGCCTCGGCGACGGCCTCCTCGTCGCTGTCCACGACGATGATCTGGCCGAAATCGCGCCAGGCCGCGCCCGCCACATCGGCGGTCGGCAGCACGGCGAGCTGGCGGGCGATCTCCGCCGGCAGCGCCTCGGCAAGCCGGGCATCGGTGGTGATCAGACTTGCCGGCGATGTCGGGCCGTGCTCGGCCTGGCCCAGCAGGTCGGTGGCGACCATCTCCGCATCGGCGGTCTCGTCGGCGACCACCAGGATTTCGGTCGGGCCGGCGAGCAGGTCGATGCCCACCCGGCCGAAGAGCTGGCGCTTGGCCTCGGCGACATAGGCATTGCCCGGACCGACCAGCATGTCCACCGGCGCGATCGTCTCGGTGCCCAGCGCCATCGCACCGACCGCCTGGACGCCGCCGATGATGTAGATCTCCCCGGCCCCGGCCAGCGCCATCGCCGCGACCGTCTCGGCATGGGGCGCGCCATCGGTCGGCGGGGTGCAGGCGACGATCCTGTCCACGCCGGCCACCTTGGCGGTGACCACGCTCATATGGGCCGATGCCACCATCGGGTAGCGTCCCCCGGGGACGTAGCAGCCGACGCTCTGGACCGGGATGTTGCGGTGGCCCAGCCTCACGCCGGGGACGGTCTCGACCTCGATGTCGCGCAGGGCTTCGCGCTGGGCCTGGGCGAAGCTGCGGATCTGGTCCTGGGCGAAGGCGATGTCGGCCAAAGTCGCTTCCGGCACGCGGGCGATCAGCGTATCGATCTCGGCTGCGCTCAACCGGAAACTGTCGGGCGACCAGCGGTCGAACTTCTGCGACAGCGCGCGCACCGAAGCATCGCCGCGCGCGCGGATGTCGTCGAGGATCTCCTCGACCGTCCGGCGTACCCGGTCCTCGACGGGGCGGGTTTCTTCGGCCCCCTTGCGCGGCTTGACGATCCTTGCCATCGGCGCCTACTTCACCGCGATCGGGTTGAGCGGCGAGCCCACCGCCCTGGTGATCGGCAGCGGCGGAGCGCAGAAGAAGAACTCGTAGACGCCGTCGTCTGCGCAGTCCTGGGCGAGCTCCTCCAGGTAGAAGATCTCGCCCATGCTGATGCCGATCATCGGGATCACCACCCAGTGCCAGGGCTGGCTCGCCTGGGTGGTCTCGTTGGGTCGGACCTCGCAGCCCCAGGTATCGGCGCAGATCGCCGCGATCTCCTTGGCGTGGATCCACTCGGCGGTCTCGAAGGCGAGCCCCGGCGCGTCGCCGCCGGCATAACCGCCCCATTCGCCATCTTCCAGACACCGGCCCATGTGGCCGGTGCGCACGATCACGAAGTCGCCGCGGCGGATCTCCACGCCCTGGGCGGCGGCGGTGGCGTCGAGATCCTCGTTGGTGATCGCCATGCCGTCGGCGAGCCGGTCCACGCCGCAACGGCGCGCGACATCGAGCAGCACGCCGCGGCCGACCATCTTGTCCTTGACCTTCTCGATCCCATTCCTGTGGGCGCCGTCGGAATCGACCAGCCGGGCGTCGTAGCCGTTCCACATCTTGTCGTCGTAGAAGATGTGGCCGAGCGCATCCCACTGGGTGCCGCATTGCAGCGGCAGCGAAACCATGTCGTCGGCAAAGCGCAGCCCGCCCGCGTCCTGGGTGCCGGCGACCGCGTCGGTGCCGGTCGCCAGCATCGTGTGGATCGGGTTGAACCGGTTGCCCCACAGCCCCTTCTGCGGGCCGTCGCGATCGAAGTTGAGCGCAAGCGAGAAGACCTTGCCCCGGCGGATCAGCCCGGCGGCGGCCACGATGGTCTCGGCGGTGACGTAGTTGAGCGTGCCGGCCTCGTCGTCGGGGCCCCACCGGCCCCAGTTCTTGCAGCGCTCCGCGGTCTCGCGCAGCACGGTCATGTCAAGCTTGCCTTCGTCGTAGCGGCGCGGCATGTCTTCCCCCCTGCCCAGATCGGGGCCGATTACGGGCGAACGGTGTGGCGCTGTCAACAAGCCGCGCGGGCGCGCAAGGCGGGATGGACCGATGAGCACCCAGCAGAGGACCGAAACCCCGCATACCCCCTCGATGCGGCTCGACGGGCTGTGCGCGGTGGTCACCGGCGCCGGACGCGGCATCGGGCGCGCGGCCGCGCTCGCCTTGGCCGAGGCCGGGGCGGAACTCGTGCTGATCAGCCGCACCCGGGCCGATCTCGACGAGGTCGCTGCGCG
>CAYFYS010000136.1:0-6011 GCA_964347365.1 uncultured Rhodospirillaceae bacterium
GACCGCTGGCAATGGATCACCTGGCAGGCGCCCGCCGGCGTTTTTTTCGACGTCGGATGCGCACCGACCGGCACCGGGGCGCCCGATGGCGACCGCAGCCGGGGGGTCTCGATGTGGTCGACCCACTTGATCACTCCGGAAACCGAAACGACCACCCATTACCATTTCAGCTGGGCGCGCGACTTCAGGCGCGAAGACCTGTCGGTGACCGAGGCCTTGCGTGCGGACGCGCGCAAGGCGTTCATGGAGGATCTGGTCGCGCTCGAGGCACAACAGCGCGCTATCGCCGCTTCGTCGGGTGCACCGGTGTGCGACATCAACATCGACAACGGCGCGCTGCAATTCCGCCGGATCCTGGATCGGAAGATCGCCGTCGAAGCCGCACGATCGACGGACGGATAGACCAGCCCATGGCGCAGGCCAGGGTTTGTTGCTAGCGTCGGATCCGAACACGGCAGGAATGTTTCCAGGAGTGCCGCCTTGTCGAGAGCCTTCCCGGTGACGCCCTTCGACGGACCGAACAGCTATGTCGGGCGCGTGCTCTCGCGTCCGGGCGCACGGCGCGCCGTGGCCGGGCGCGGCCGGTATACCGATGACATCCAGCTTCCGCGGATGGCGCATGCGGCCTTCGTGCGCTGCCCCTACGGCCGGGCGCGAATCCTTTCGGTCGACACCGACGCGGCACGGGCCGCACCGGGGGTGAGCGCGGTGATGACCGGCGCGGAACTCGCCGAGACATGCCCGCCCTGGAGCGGGCTGCTGCCCAGCTTCGAGGGCATGAAGGCCGCCAGCCAGCATGCCCTTGCCGTAGACCAGGCCGTCTGGCAGGGCGAACAGGCGGTGATCGTGGTCGCGCAGAGCCGTGCCCAGGCCGAGGATGCGACCGAGATGATCGCCGTCGAATGGCAGGAAGTGCCCGCAACGATCGACAAGGAGACCGCACTGGCGGCCGGGACCGCCCCGGTTCACCCCGATCTGGCCGACAACCTCGCCTGGCGGCGCGACATCGATAACGGCGACGTCGATGCCGGGATGGAGGCCGCCGACTTCATCGTCGAGGAGACCTATTCCTTCGGCCGGCACACCGCGGTCAGCCTGGAACCGCGTGCAATTCTTGCCGACTTCGACCCGGGGACCGGGAAGCTCACCCTCTACACCTCGAGTCAGGTCCCGCACATGATCAAGACCGTCTTCGCGCGGCATCTCCCGGTGGCAGAGCACGACGTGAGGGTGGTCGCGCGGGATGTCGGCGGCTCCTTCGGACTCAAGATCCATACCTATGGTGACGAGGTCGCCACGTGTGCGCTCGCCATCCGGCTCAAGCGGCCGGTGAAGTTCGTCGCGGACAGGCTGGAATCCTTTGTCACCGACATCCACGCACGCGAACACCGCATCGCACTCAGGATGGGCATGAGCGCCGACGGCCGGATCGTTGCGCTGGACATGGACGATCTCAGCGGGGTCGGGGCCTATTCGCAATATCCGCGCACTTCGGTTTTCGAGGCGAACCAGGTGCTCAACATCACCGCCGGCCCCTACGCCCACGAGAACTACCGCGCGGTGGCCCGCATCGTTTACCTGAACGCGGTGCCGACCTCGCAATACCGCGGCGTCGGACATCCGATCGGCATCTCGGCGGGGGAGGCGCTGCTCGACCTTGCAGCGGCCCGGATCGGGGTGGATCCGATCGAGATCCGCCGTCGCAACCTGATGCCCGACGACGGCTATCCGCGCAGAACCGCCTCCGGTGTTCATGTCCAGGATCTATCGCACCAGGCGTGCCTGGAGCGGCTGGTCGCGCGCATGGGATATGACGGGCTGCGCACCGATCAAGCAAGGCTGCGCGGCAAGGGAATCTACCGCGGTATCGGCGTGGCTGCGTTCATCAAAGGTACCGCGCCCGGCCCGGACGGCTATTACGGTGCCGGGCGCGCGCCGATCGCCTCGCAGGATGCGTGCACGATGAGCCTGGAGCCGTCCGGCGGCGTCCTCTGCGCGGTCGGCGTGACCGAACAGGGACAGGGCGCCGATGCCGTCATGCGCCAGATCGCAGCGACCGCCGTAGGCGTGCCGATCGAGCGGGTCCGGGTGATCTCCGGCGACACCGACGCGGTACCCTATGGCGGCGGCACCTATGCCAGCCGCGCCACGGCGATCGGTGGCGAGGCGACGTATCTTGCCGGGCGCGCCTTGCGGGCGGAGATATTGCGGCTCGGCGGGGCGCTGCTGCAGTCCGCGCCCGAGACGCTCGACATCGTTTCCGGCAACATCGTGGATGCGCAATCGGAAGTGGCGCGGATCTCTCTGACCGAGATCGGACGGATCGGCCACTTCCAGGTGGGCGAACTGCCCAACGACATCCAACCGGAGCTCACCCAGACCCGGCACTTCCGGCTGCGCGACAAGATCTACATCTTCACCAACGGCGTCCACGGCGCCCATGTCGAGGTCGACGTGGACACCGGGTTCGTCACGCTGCTGAACCACTGGGTGGTCGAGGATTGCGGACGGGTGATCAACCCGATGCTGGCCGACGAACAGGTGCGCGGCGGCGTGATCCAGGGGATTGGCGGCGGTCTCTACGAGCACTGCATCTACAGTGACACGGGCCAGTTGATGAACGGCACGATGGTCGACTACCTGACGCCGATGGCCTTCGAAATGCCTGACATCGACGTCGCCCACGTGGAAACACCGACCGCGGAATCGGAACTCGGCGCCAAGGGCGTTGGCGAATCCGGCGTCGGCGGCGCGCCGGCGGCGGTGATGAACGCCGTCAACGACGCCCTGCTGCCCTTCCAGGCCCGCATCACCGCGCACCCGATCACCCCCGAATCGATCCTTACCGCCCTCGGCAAGGTCTGATCACCGCGCAGAGCCGGTCGAAGCCGGAATGGGACGACATTGGGCGCGCAGGCGCCGATCCAGGGGAGAGACTGCGATGCCGCCTCGGTTCGAGAAAGTGATGCCGCCCAAGACCGGGCTCGCGCTGGAGGTCGCGGAAGGCCAGAAACTGCGGGTCATCGACCTCGAGGGTCAGCAGGTCGTCGACATGGCGGTCTTCAACCGCGGCAATTTGCGCGAGAAGCTGTCGACGTCCTACTCACGCACCCGCTACATCCCTGAACCCGGCCAGGAGTACGTGCCGCGTGACAGGCTGCTCCAGGGCGACACGCTGATGTCGACGATCTGCCGGCCGATGATGCGCATCCTCGAGGAGACGCCCGAGCCCAAGGGCGTCCACGACGTCCACAACCGGATGTGCTGCCGCTTCCTCTACGAGTCCCACGGCGTGGGACCGATCGACGGCTGTCACGAAATCATCGCCGGGATCGTCGCCCCCTACGGTCTGTTGCCCGAGGACATCCCCGACACGATGGACCTGTTCATGAACTACCGCCACGCCTGCGCGCAGGGCCGTTGGGTGATCGGCCTGCCGGTCTCCAAGCCCGGCGACTACATCGAGTTCGAGGCGCTGATGGACGGGCTGGGCGGGCTGTCGAACTGTCCGATGGACGTGCTGGCGCCGTGCAACGCCTACAACTGTACCCCTGTCAAGGTCGAGATCCGAGACTGAGCACAGGCACCTTCAGCAAGGCATCTCGCCCTTGACCGCAAAGCGCCGCAGGATGCGCGGTTCCGACGGATCAAAGTCGGTGCGCCCGTGGAGCAGGCAGCGGTTGTCCCAGATCATCAGGTCTCCCGGCTGCCAGGGATGGGTATAGATGTAGCGTTCGTTCTCGACGTGTTCGAACAGCTCTTCGAGGATCTCGCGCCCTTCGTCGGCCTGGAGGCCAACGACCTCCTGGGTCATCAGCCGGTTGACGTAGATAGACCTCTTCCCCGTCTCGGGATGGAAGCGCACCACCGGATGGGCGTAGTGCGGCGCATCCGGCTTCCACGCCTCGACCTTCGTGCAGCTGTTGGGCGTGAAATAGTCGTAGTAGTTGACGCCCTTCAGACCGTCGATCCGCTTCTTGGTGGCTTCAGGCAGGTCCTCGTAGGCGGCGATGCAATCGGCATAGCGCGTATGGCCGCCGCTCTTGGGAGTGGCGATACCGTAGAGGCTGGTACATTTGCCGGGTGTGTCGAAATAACACTGATCGGAGTGCAGCCACATCTCGCCGTCAGGCAGCACGCCGTCCTCGCGGACGTTGGAGACGTGCAGCATGCCGACGATCTCCCTGGACTCGACCTCCACCACGGTGCGCTCCGCCTGGATCTCGCCGTAGACTTGGCAATAGCGCATGTGCTCCAGATCGCTGACGCCGTCCTGGCGGACCAGCACGACGTGGTGGTCGAGCAACGCTTGGCGCAATGTTTCCCCGTCCACCTCGAGGATCGGCCGATGGAGGTCGAGTCCGATGACTTCCACACCCATGACCTCGGACAACGGTTCCAGCTTCAGCGGCATCGCATGGCCTCCCGGACGCGCTACGCCGCGGCGCGACGCAGCCTCTGCCAGATACGGCACGGACTCGCTGGCAGGGCGATCTCGCGCACGCCAGCCTCACCCAGGGCGTCCAGGATAGCGCAGATCACCGCCGGGTAGGAGCCGCCGTTGCCCGCCTCGCCGCAGCCCTTGGCGCCGAGCGGGTTGGTTTTGCACGGCACCGGATGGGTGGTGAAATCGATATCCACGACATGATCGGCGCGGGGCATCGCATAGTCCATGTAGGAGCCCGTCAGCAACTGGCCGTCGCCGTCATAGACGGTGCGCTCCAGGAGGACCTGGCCGATCCCCTGGACGATGCCGCCATGAACCTGGCCTTCGACCACCAGCGGGTTGACGACCGTGCCGAAGTCATCGACGACCGTGTAGCGGTCGATCGCTACGGCGCCGGTCTCGGGATCGATCTCCAGTTCGCAGACGTGACAGCCGTTGGGAAAGCTGATCGGGCTGGTGGCGTGGTTGACCTTGGCATCGAGCGCGAGCGTCGGATCGCCCCGCTTCCGCGCCTCCGCGGCGAGCGTCATGATGTCGATGGACCGGTCGGTGCCGGCCACCGCGAACCGTCCGCCTGCGAAGACGATGTCCTCGCTCGCAGCCTCCAGCACCCGGCCGGCGGCCGCGCGGCCGCGCGCCCTGACCCGCTCGCTCGCCGCGATGATCGCGCCGCCGGCGGCGATCAGCGAGCGCGATCCGCCCGAGCCGCCAGCGCCCTCGCTCATTTCGTCCGAATCGTGCTGGATCAGCCGGACCGCCTCGTACGGAATCCCGAGACGGTCGACGAGGATCTGGGCGAACGGCGTGGCGTGACCCATCCCGAAATCGCAGGTCCCGCTAACCAGGCTCACCGTGCCGTCGGGCTCGAAGCGAATATCGGCGAGTTCGGTCCCCGGCGGTGCCGTGGTTTCCAGATAGGGCGCAACCCCCAGCCCGCGCAGCCGCCCGGCCGCCCGGCTCTGCTGTCGCCGCGTTGCGAAGTCCGCGGTGTCGGCGCGCGCCAGGGCCTCGTCCATCACCGCTTCGAAATCGCCGGAATCGTAAACCAACCCGACCGGGGTCTCGTAAGGGAACATGTCCGGGCGCACGAAGTTCCGCCGGCGCAGCTCGATACGGTCGATCCCGGTCTCCAGCGCCGCCTTGTCGATCAGGGTCTCCAGAAAGAACTTCGACTCCGGCCTTCCAGCGCCGCGGTAAGGGCCCGTCGGCACGGTGTTGGTGAACACGCATTTGGCGGAATAGGACAACAACGGGGTCCGGTAGACGCTGATGATGTTGCGGCTGACGACATTGGTGACCGGCCACGGCCCCATCGCGGTCAGATAGGCGCCCATGTCGCCCAGACCCTCGACCTTGAGCGCAAGGAAGGCGCCGTCCTCGTCCATGGCAAGCGCCAGATCCATGATCATCGCGCGGCCCTGATGATCGGACAGGAAGCTTTCGGAGCGGTCGGCGCACCATTTGATCGGCCGACCGAGCCCGCGGGCGGCGAACATCGTGCAGATCGCCTCGTTATAACAGGCGCCCTTCATGCCGAACGAGCCGCCCACATCGTCGCTGATCA
>CAYFYS010000137.1:0-5988 GCA_964347365.1 uncultured Rhodospirillaceae bacterium
GCACTGGTGGCTGCAAGAGATGTCCGAAAACGACTCGCCGCCGTCATGCATGGCCTTGAAAGCCCGGGCCTTGTCGATCTGCACCTGGTCGATCATTGGCTGGTCCCTAAAACGCGATCTCGGGCACCGGCCCGCCGGCGGTCATTCCCAGCACGCCATCGATAAGCGGCTGCGGATCGGCAAGGCCGGCGAAGCGCAGCAAATCGCGGACCTTGTCCACCATTTCGGCGGTATCGAGAGCCGCCTCGGGGTCGCCCTTGCACTCCGGTTTCCGGGCGAGGAGACGTCTGCCGTCGGCAAGCCGCACGCAGACCTCGCCACCCCAGGAAGCGGGATAGGCCGACTGGTAGGGTTCCGCTGCGCTGATCCGGGTCTTGGCGCGAAGCCCGGCGAGACGCGCGCGCGCGGGCGCCTCGAAGGATTCGAAGTCGACCTTGCCGTCGGCGAGCGCAACCGCGGCACAGTGTTGAAGCGAGAACTTCCCCTCGTAGGGCGAGGCGGGCTCGGCCCGGTCGCACACATCGACCGCGGCGTGGTAGGTGCGTATCTCGACCGCAGCGACCGTACCCGCTTCGAGTCTGCCCGACAGCGCAAGCGCGGCGTCGATCACCGGATGGACGTGGCGGCAGGCCGGCCACGGCTTGATCGAGACGGCGTGGACCTGCCAGGGCGCGTCGGGCTCGCGCACTACCGCGCCCGGATCGGCATCCGGACAGGCGCCGGCATAAAGGCCTTGCGGACCCTCGAGTATCGCCGGCGGGCCGGTGAAGCCCGCCTGGGCGAGTTCGGCGGCGACCAGCCCCGCCTCGGCCGCCCGTCCGGCGTGGAAGTGCTTGCTCATTGCGCCCGTATTCAGGAACTCCCACAGCCCAGCGGACTGGGTACCCGCATTGCCCAGCGCATGGACCGCCCGCTCGTCGTCGAGCCCCAGGAGTGTCGCCGCACCCATCGCCGCGCCGAACGGCCCGCAGGTTGCGGTGTTGTGCCAGACCCTATAGTGGGCTCTGCCCACCGACATGCCGACCCGGCAGACCGCCTCAATGCCAAACAACACCGCGCGCAGGAACGCCTTGCCCCCTGCCCCGGTCTCCTGCGCGAGGGCAAGCACGGCCGGGATGACCACGCAGCCCGGATGCGTGACCGAGGCGCGGTGCAGGTCGTCCATCTCCTAGACGTGCATGCATCCGCCCATCACCCACGCCCGGCGCCCCGCATCGTTCCGGCCGTCCGCGCCCCAGGCGCGCAGGATCCGGCCCGGCTCGGTCCGTCGGCCGGCCAGCATGTTGGCGATGCCGTCCAGCGTCAGCAACGCCGTCGCCTCGAGGTCGGCGGCGGCTACCGGCCTGGCGCGGATGAGATCGACCAGCCCGGCGGTGAGCGGAGCCGGCCCGGGCAGAGTTTGGGAGATCAGGTGCGGGATGCCAGCCATGCCCGGTCCCCCTCAGGCCGCGCGGGCGGGCGGCGCGTAGCCGGGGAAGCGGTCCGAGACGTCGATGTTGAAGAACCTGCGCGCGTTCTCGCCCAGGATGTTGCGCTTGGCGGTGTCGTCCAGAAACGGCAGATCCCAGATCACCGAAGGCAGGTCCATGTCCCAGTGCGGGTAGTCCGAACACCAGCAGAGCTGGGTGTCGGCCTTGATCATCTTGAAGGTCATTTCGAGGATATCGAGGTCGTTGGGGACCTCCATCGGCTGGGAGGAATAGAACATGTCCTGCATGTACTCGCTGGGCAGCTTCTTCAGCGAGGGCGCCTCCGAGGAGCGCATGCGGTAGTCGTTGTCGAGCCGCTGCATCAGCCACGGAACCCAAGCGAGGCCCGATTCGATCCACATCACCTTGAGCCCGGGGAAGCGCTCGGGCAGGCCGTTGATGACCCAGTTCGCGCAATGCATGGCGTTGTAGATCGTAAAGCCCATCGCGTGGGTGACCAGGAACCGGTTCGATGCCCCCAGCAACGGGTCGTTCCAGTTGTAGGAGGCGTGGAAGGCGAGCGGCTGGCCCATCTCCTCCAGCAGGCGGTAGGTTTTCATATAGGCGTTGTCATAGACCGGCTTGTAGCGGGTCGAGACGACGGAAAAGCCGATCACGCCGTCCTTGTCGCCGAAGTCCTGGACCATCCGGTAGCTGGCCTCGGGATCGTTGAACGGCAGATAGAGCATCGAGCGGATGCGGTTGTTCTGCGGCAGGATGTTCTCGACCAGCCAGCGGTTGTAGGCCCGCGACATCTGGGCCTCGATCTCGGGCTGGGGGTGCAGACCAAGGAGCAGCATCGGGGTGGGGAACATCGAGACGTAATCGACGCCCATGGAGTCCATCCATTTCAGCGAAAGATGGACATCGCGGTGGGTTCCATCGGCCGGCGTCTTCTCCAGCTTGCGCAGCGGATAGCGCATCACCCGGCCGGACACGTCCTGGTAGCCCACCACGCCGGGCAGAAGCGGGGTCTGCGCGCCGGTTCCCCCGCCGCCGGTGTAGGCGAGCCCGGTCTGCTTGATGACCGGATCTTCGATGTACTGGATGATGTCGCGCAGCGATTCGTTCTCGTAGTGATGGCAGTCGACATCGATGATCAGCACGTCGTCCAGCCCGCGCTTGTCGCGCTGGCGGGCGGCATTGATCAGGAGCTTTTCGGTATCGAAGCTCTCCACCGACATCTTGTGGACGTCGCTTGTCGGAATATCCATCCTGTGCTCCCCTCAGGCGCCGGACCAGGCCTGCCACATGCCGAGCTCGAACAGCTCGACATTGACCGCCCTGAGCATGGCCGTGCACATGATCATGACCGCGGTGGCGGGCATCGCCCGGTCGTCGATGAAGGGCGACCAGCGCTCGCCGATCTGGAACTTGACGGTATAGAGCCTGGTCAGCGCGGTGAGGCCCTCCCGGACCAGCTCATCGGGTGGCTCGGCCCCGTCATCGATCGCCAGCAGCTTGCGCGCGAAGTCCCTCAACGCCGCGGTCTCCTCGCCGACATCGGCCAGAAGGTCGCCGCCCTCCTCGTCGTCCGGTGGGTCAGGCGAGGACATAGATCCCGCCTTCCTTCTCGAAGACGTCGTATTTCCTGAGCCTGAACGTCCGGTCGGCGACCATCACCCCGGTCTCCAGGTCGTACTCCCAGCCGTGCCATGGGCAGACGATATGCATCTCGTCGTGATTGAAACGCATGCCCTGATAGGTTCGGTCATCGGCGATGACTTCCTCGACCTTGGCCATCAGCAGCCCCTCGCAGGCCGGCCCGCCCTGGTGCGCGCACAGGTTCTGGTAGGCGTAAAGCCTGCCCTTGACGCGATAGACCCCGATCTCGCTGGAGCCGTTGGGAACGATCTTGCGCTCTCCGTCGTCGATCTCCTCGGACCGGGCGATGACGATCTCCTTTGCCATCCATGCGCTCCGTTGGGGTGCCGGTTGTCGTTGTTCAGTTGGTGGCCACCGACAGCGTCCGGGCGGCGACACCGCCCTGGTGGCGGTTCGCGCGGCGCTGCAGCCGGGTCATGCCGACATTGGCCAACGCCGCCAGGGCGAAGATGATCAGGATGATCGCGTACATTTCGGCGATCCTGAACTGCTCGTAGTAGTTGCCCAGCCGGTATCCGAGCCCGCCGTCGGCGAATTTGAGCTCGGCGACCAGCACGCCGATCACGGTGATCGCCATGCCGAGCCGCAGCCCGGTGATCACCGGGTTGACCATCGCCGGGATATAGATCTTGATCGCCATCTGCCAGCGGCTGAGGTTGAAGCTCCGGCCCACGCGCAGCAGCACCGGGTTGATCAGGATCATGCCCAGCGCGGTCGAGAACACGACCGGGAAGAAGGCCGAAAGCGCGCCCTTGGCCATCTTGGAGTCGATCCCGGTGCCGAAGATCAGGAACAGGATGGGTAGAAAGATGATCTTCGGCGTCGAACCTATGGCATTAAGATAAGGCTCCAAAGCCTTGCGCAACAATGGATTTAGTCCCATAGAGATGCCCAGCGCGATGGCGATCGAAGAGCCGACGATAAAGCCAACGATATGCTCGGCGAAGGTGATGCCCAGGTCACGGTAGAAATCCACCGCAATCACCTCGTTCCAGACCGCAAGCGCGATCTTCCACGAGGACGGGATCACGTCGCTGTAAAGGATCTCGAGATTGCCGAGAAGCGCCAGCCCCTCCCAGGCGAGCAGCAGGGCGGCCACGGTGATCAGCCGGATGCGCCCGACGGTAAGCCTGCTCTCCACCGTGACCGCTGCGGCGTTGCCGATTACACCGGCCTGAGCCACTTCTCGATCCTCCCGAAGCCCCAATAGAAGACGACGCTGACCATGATGACGGCGATGATGCTGGCATAGGTGCCTGGCGTATCGAAGCGGAAATACATCTCCGAAACAATCCGCCCCAGCCCGCCGAAATCGATCAGGTACTCGATCGCGACGATGTTGACGAGAGTGTACATCACCCCGATCCGGATGCCGGTGAAAATCGTCGGCACGGCCGAAGGAAGCTGGATCTTCCAGAACATCGCGCGTTCGGAGAGGTTGAAGCTGCGCCCGACATTGAGCAGGGTCGCAGGCACGCCCAGCAGCCCCTGCCGGGTCTGGATGATGATCGGGATCGAGCCCGGGATGAAGCCCATCATGATCAAAGTCAGCTGGCTGCGCCCGAAAATCACCAGGAACAGCGGATAGAGCAGCACCGTCGGCGCGGCGAACGCCGCGGCGAGCCAACCCTCATAGGCGGTGCCGAAGCGGTGGTTGCGATAAAGAAAGTAGCCGAACGGGATGCCGATCGCCAGCGCGATCGCCGTCGAGGCCGCCGTCATTCCGAGCGTGACCAGGAAATTCCCCAGGAGGTCCATCTCCTCCTGTACCGGCGGGAAGGCGAGGAACGCATCCGTCGGCCGCGGGACGACCAGCTCCATCACCCACCCGGCGGAAACGACCAGCTCCAGGATCGCCGCGAACACGACGACCCCGAGCAGGCCGACCGCAACCGGCGATCGGGCGAGCGCGGTCACGCCCGGATCGTCCCGGCCTCGGCGTGGCTAGCTGGGCTCGTTGCCCATCGGGTGGACCATCTCATGGAGCTGCTCCCTGGTCAGCAGCTTCTTGGTCCTCTTGAATTTGAGCGCCATCTCGTTGAGCTGGTCGATCTTACCGATCGGCAGGAACGTCGATTCGGCCAGCGGCACGAATTTGGGCGATTCCTTGACATCCTCGTAATCAAGCTTCCAGCGTTTGGCGTAGGCGCGCTGCTGCTTTTCGCTGGTATAGGTGATCTTCTGCCCTTCGACCAGGGAGGCCATCACCCGCTTGGCAACATCGCGGTTCCTGTCCAGCCACCTGGAGTTGGCCGCGATCACCCGGATGGTCACGCCGTTGAGTCCGGCAGCCTGGGTGCCGGTGCCGATGATGCGGATCTTCTTTTCGCGCAGAAGGTTACCGTTGAGCGGAAAGACCGACCAGCCCGATGCGACCTGCCCGGACATGAGCTGGGTACGCGAGCCCGACGGCCCGCCGACCGAGACCAGCTTGGCCGACAGGTTGAGCGCGTCCTTGAGGAACAAGGTGGTCAGATGCGTGGTCGAGCCAGGCCGCGAATAAACCAGCTCTTTGCCGTCGTTGAGGTCCTGCAGGCTCCGGATCGGGCTGTCGGACTTCACATACCAGTAGAGGTCGCCCGTCCCCCGCTTGGTCGAGCCCAGAATGCGCACCGGCGCGCCTTTGGCATAGGCGGCGATCACCGACAGCACGCCAACCCCGAAGCCGACATCCTGGCTTCCGGTGATGATGGTCTGCAGCGTCGCAGCCCCGCCCGAGCCGTGGATGATGTCCACGTCGAGCCCGTTCCGGGCAAAGACGCCGTTTTCCTTGGCCGAATAGGCGTGCTCCATCTCGAAGACGACCTTGGTGCTGTTGATGAAGCGCACCTTGTCGGCCGCCATGGCCGAGCCGGCCGTCAGCCCGCAGATCGCGCCGGCCGCCAACAGCGATTTCAATGCCTTTGACATCCTT
>CAYFYS010000138.1:0-5975 GCA_964347365.1 uncultured Rhodospirillaceae bacterium
AACACCGGCGCACCGAACGTCCTGATCGCCACCTTGACGGAGTACCAGCACCTCCTGGTGCCGTTGATCCAGGATCGCGGTGGAACGATCGACAAGTTTATGGGCGACGGGATCCTGGCGACGTTCGGCGCAGCGCTGCCGACGGAAACCTATGCCGCGGATGCGCTGCGCGCGGTCGATGCGATCATGGACGCAGCCCGGCCGTGGAACCGCGCGCGCGAGCAGGCCGGCCGGGCACCGGTCCGGATCGGTGCCGCCGTTGCCAGCGGGCGCATCATCTTCGGCGCGGTGGGCGACGACACGCGGCTCGAATACACCGTGATCGGCGAGCCGGTGAACCTGTCGGCCAAACTCGAGAAGCACACCAAGGCCGAACGGGTCTGTGCGCTCGCCGACCGCGAAACCTACGAGCGCGCGCTGCACCAGGGCTACACGCCCGGCAGGACCGTCCGGTCGCTGAAGGGCCGTCGGATCGAAGGCGTCGCAGAGCCCGTCGATCTGATGATTCTGGCCGATTGATCGCGCGGCCGGGATCGTCGCGCTCAGCGGTAGGGATCGGCCGCATCGCGCAACCCGTCGCCCAGGAAGTTGAAGGCGAGGATCGCCAGGATCACCGGGACCACCGGCAGCATCAGCCAGGGGTAGAGCGCGACCACGTTGATGTTCTGGGCTTCAGCCAGGAGCACGCCCCAGCTCGTAAGCGGCGGCCGCAGGCCGAGGCCGAGGAAGCTCAGCGCGGTCTCGCCCAGAATCATCGCCGGGATCGACAGCGTCGCCGAGGCGATCAGGTGGCTCAGGAAGGACGGCATCATGTGGCGAAAGATGACCCGACCCGGGCGCGCGCCCATGATCACGGCAGCGGCGACGAAATCCTCTTCGCGGACCGCCAGGAGCTTCGAGCGCACCGCGCGCGCAAGCCCCGTCCAGTCGAGCAGCCCCAGGATGATGGTGATCCCGAAATAGATCAGGATCGGGCTCCAGTTGACCGGCAGTGCGGCCGACAGCGCCATCCACAACGGCAGTTCGGGGAAGGAGCGGATGATCTCGATCGCACGCTGGGTGAGGTTGTCCACCCAGCCGCCGTAATAGCCGGCAAGCCCGCCGATCGCCACGCCCAGGATGAAGCTGATCGAGATTCCGATCAGGCCGATGGTAAGCGAGATCCGCGCGCCGTAGATGATCCGTGACAGAACGTCGCGGCCAAGCCGGTCGGTCCCCCACAGGAACAGCGTGCCCTCGGGATGCGGGCAGACGATGTGGAAACGGCCAGGGACCAGGCCCCAGAACACATAGCGATCGCCCAGGCAGAAGAAACCGATCCGATGAATGACCGACCTGTCCTCGCCATAGACGCGACGAAGCTCGGTCATATCCAGCCGATAGGTGGTGCCGTAGGTGAACGGCCCGACGAACCTCCCTTCGTGGAACAGGTGCACCGGCTGGGGCGAGGCAAAGATGAAGTCGGTATGGCGGGAATGCAGGTTGTAGGGTGCGATGATTTCGCAGACGGTGATCGAGCCGTACATCGCCAGCAAAAACACTGCCGACCAGACGGCCAGACGATGGCGGCGAAAGCGCCGCCAGACCATGCGCCACTGGGAAGCCATGTAGAAGCGTTCCTGCTCTGGGGTGAGCGCATCGGCGACATGGGGGTCGAACGGCTCGGGCGAGACGTAGTGCGGCAGCCTGGTCTGTCCGCTCATCGTTCGCGCCCGGCCTGAAGGCGGATCCGCGGATCGAGCATGGCCAGCGCAAGGTCGGAGATGAACACGCCTATCACCGTCAGAGCCGCCAGAAACATCAGGAAGGAGCCGGCCAGGTACATGTCCTGGCTGCGCAGCGCACGCAGCAGCATCGGTCCCGTCGTCGGCAAATCGAGCACCACCGAGACGATTGCCGCTCCCGAAATGACCTGTGGTAGCAAGTTGCCGATGTCGGCGATGAACGGGTTGAGCGCCATGCGCAGCGGATATTTGATCAGCAGCCGGCCAGGCGGCAGGCCCTTGGCGCGGCCGGTGATCACGTACTGTTTCTGCAGTTCGTCCAGGAGATTTGCGCGCAGCCGGCGGATCATCCCGGCGGTGCCCGAGGTCCCGATAACCACCACCGGGATCCACAGATGCTCCAGGATCGAGACGACCTTGCCCCACGACCAGGGCTGGCCGATGAACTGCGCATCCATCAGCCCGCCGATCGAGGTGCCGAACCATAGCTTGGCGAGATAGATCAGGACCAGAGCGAGCAGGAAGTTAGGTGTCGCCAGCCCCAGGAAGCCGATGAAGGTCATCCCGTAATCGCCCCAGCTGTATTGATGGGTCGCCGAATAGACCCCGATCGGGAAGGAGACGACCCAGGTGAACACGATGGTGGTGAACGAAACGATGAAGGACAGCCACAGGACGTCACCCACCACCTCGCTGACCGGCTGGTTGAACTCGAAGGAGAAGCCGAAATCACCGCGCAGCATGCCGGACAGCCACAGCAGGTACTGTTCCCAGACGGGCCGGTCGAGGCCGTATTGCCGGCGCAGGAAGGCGAGCTTCTGCTCGTTGACGGATTCGCCCTGGGCTTGGAGTTCGGCGACGTAGCTGGACAGATAGTCGCCCGGGGGAAGCTGGATGATCACGAACACGATGAGGCTGATCGCCAGCAGGCTCGGAATCATGATCAGCAGGCGGCGAACGAAGTACCCGATCATCGCTGCCGTTTGCGTCCCTGGCAGCAAATCATGGGTCGATCCGCTCCGGTCCCGGGTCGTCGAACCAGAACAGGTCCGGCCGGTAACTCCCGAAATGAGCGCCGGGGTTCCAGTTGTAGACACCTTTTTCAGGGACGTTGCGCAGCCGGTTGCTGATCACGACCGGCTGCAAGGTGTCGGCGATAAGCCCGATGGTGAAGACGTTGGCGGTGTTGATCTCCAGCATCCGGTGCCAGATCGCTTCACGCTCGGCGGGCGTCTGCGCATCGATCCAGGCGCGGTTGAGCCGCAGTAGCTCTCGGGCGTCGGCAAGATCCGGCGCTTCGCCCAGCCTGCCCTTGGTCTGATAGTGCTGGCCCCATCTGGGCCACTGGAATTGATGCTGGCTGGTCGGCGCGAACTCTTCGGGGATGGTGGCGCTGGTCGGCAGCCCGTTCTCGTGGCCTGACCAGATCGAGACCAGCGTCTGGCCGGCGAAGATCCGGTTTCGCAACACCTCGCGCTGGGACGGCCTGGTGTAGAGTTTGATTCCGATCTTGCGCCACGTGTCGTGAACCAGTTCCAGCACGTCCGATTGCTCGGAGTCCTCGCCGGCGGTCTCGACGATGATCTCCATCGGCCTGCCGTCGGGCAGGAGGCGCAGGCCACGCCGGTTGCGTTGGGTCAGGCCGATCTTGTCGAGCAGCCGGTTGGCAGCCCCGAGGTCGAACTCCGCCCAGTCTTTCTGATAGGACTTGCGAAACAGCGGGCTGCCGGGAAGGACGGTGTTGCCGCCCTCGACCGCCAGCCCGAAATAGATCACCTGGTTGATCTCGTGCCGGTCGATGGCCAGCGACAGGGCCCGGCGGAATCGGACATCCCGGAACAGCTTGCGCCACACCGGATCCTGGGCGTTGAGGTTGGGGAACAGGGCGAGCTTGGCGCCCTTGGCGATCCGCCACAGTCGCACCCGCTGGTTTTCGCGCGCCTCGGTCGCCTTGAGGAAGGTGTAGTCGTTGAAATGTAGCCCGCGGGCCTGCAGGTCCGATTCGCCCGCCCCGGTCTTTAGCGGGATGATCTTGCCGTCGGCGATGTGAAGCGCGACCCGGTCGATATAGGGAAGCTGGCGGCCGGCCGGATCGATGCGGTGGAAATACGGGTTGCGTTCGAAGACGAACCGCTTGGCCGGCGGCTTCTTTCGATTGACCCAGGGCTGCAGGGTCGGCAGTTCGGGATTGTCGTTCTTGTACTGGTTGTCCTTGCGGTTGTGGAGCGAGGCCCAGCTCCGCCGCCGCGACGCCTTGACCAGCGCGGCGAGCGTCTGCGGATCGGCGTAGGCCGCGTGGTAGCGCTTGAGATAATGCGCCGGACGGTAGGGATAGAACGGCCTCGCCCCGGCCAGCGCGGGCAGGAAGTAGGGGTTGGGCCGGGACCAGCCGAACTCGACGGTATGGGCGTCGATCTGGCGGAACTGCGCTTTCTCGCCGTCGACCACCATCAGCTTGGGCGGGCCCAGCGGCGACAGTTCGGGGTTGTTCGCCACATCCTCCCAGAAGTAGCGGAAATCTTCGCTCGTGAACGGTACGCCGTCCGACCAGCGGAGCCCCGTGCGCAGGTGGAACCGAAACCGCCGGTTGCGCTGAACCTCGTAGCGCTCAAGGATGTCGGCTCGAAAATCGCCCTTGTGGTCGTAACCGACGAGCCGCGCGTAGCCGTAGACCACCATCATCCGGATGTCCTTGGCCCGGCCCATCAGCAGCCGCAATGTCCCGCCGTGGCGGCCCATCGTCCTCCAGGCGGGCGTGAAATCGGCGATCGAGGGGTTTTGCGGCAACCGCCGCGTGATCGGCGGCAGGCTTCCGGCTGCGACCGCGGCGGCGAGCGCAGGCGTCTCGATCGGGGTGATCGCAGCCGCATCCGCGGCATCGGCCACGAGTGCCAGCGCAGCCATGGCCGATATCATCGGCGCGCTCACCGCAGGATCTCTGTGCCCTTCGCGCCGTTCGTGGCGCGAACGAAATGCTCTCCGCCCAGGTCGTGCAACACCGCGCCGTCTACCCCTTCCAATGTGAACGGCGCCGGCCACGCCGCCGGATCGGAGGCCTTGCCATCCATCAGCGCGCCGAGGTCGAGCCGGGTATCAGGGTCGGGATAGGGCACCGCGGCCAACAACGCCTTGGTGTAGGGATGGACCGGCTGCTTGAACAGGATCTCACGCGGTGCGGACTCGACCAGGCGGCCAGCGCACATCACCGCGATCCGGTCGGAGACGTAATCGACCACGGCCAGGTTGTGGGAGATGAAGATGTAAGTCAGCCCAAGCTCCTCGCGCAGATCCTGAAGCAGGTTGAGGATCTGCGCCTGGACCGAGACGTCGAGTGCCGAAACCGGCTCGTCGCAGATCAACAGGCGTGGCCTGAGTGCGAGCGCGCGCGCGATCCCGATCCGTTGGCGCTGGCCGCCGGAAAAGCTGTGCGGGTAGCGATTCAGATGACGCGGATCCAGACCCACCAGAGACATCAGCTCGCCGACCATCTCCCTGCGGTAGTCCTGATCGCCCAGCGCGTGGATGACCAACGGCTCGGAGATGATATCGAAGACCGTCATCCGCGGGTTGAGAGAGCTGAACGGGTCCTGGAAGATGAACTGGATCCGGCGCCGGTAGGGCAGGAGCTGACGCTCGCCGAGCTGGGCGAGATCGACCGCCATGCCGTCGTCGTCGAAGACGATCCTCCCCGAATCCGGCTTGAGCGCGCGCATGATCATCTTCGACAGGGTGGTCTTGCCGCAGCCGCTTTCCCCCACCAGGCCGAGGCATTCGCCACGCCGGACACGCAGGCTGACGTCCTCGACGGCGAGCACCTCGCCGCCGCCGGCGCCGAAGATGCCGGATTTGCGCAGGCTAAAACGCTTGGTCAGGCCCACGGCCTGGAGCAGCGGACGGTCGCCGGCCACAGGCGCGAGGTCCTCCGCGCGCGGGCTCAGGAGGTGTCCGGTCGTGTGCCGGATCGCGCGCAGCGGCACCAGACGTTCGCCCGGCGCCATGTGAAAGCGCGGCACCGCGCGCAGCAATCCTTTGAGATAGTCATGGCCCGGGTTGCGGAAGATCTCCTCCAGCGGACCGCTTTCCATCACCTTGCCGTGGTACATCACCACGATCTCGTCGGCCACGTTGGCGACCACGCCGAGGTCGTGGGTGATCATCAGCACCGCCATGTCGAGGTCCGACTGGAGGTCGGCGATCAGCTTGAGGATCTGCGCCTGGATGGTGACGTCGAGCGCGGTCGTCGGCTCGTCG